>JAYVXX010000097.1:0-17360 GCA_043784805.1 Minisyncoccota bacterium
GGCAGGGCGAATCCATATCCCCAGTCAATTGTTTCGCCCTGCCGAGTCCATTTTAATTCTTCTCGAAAAAAGTTCGCGCAAAGTGTATAATTACAGCACAAAAAATAATGAAGTCAAAGCGAGAGCTTTGGCTGATTTATTTTTGCCCAGGAAAGGACTTGAACTGAACGCTCAGCGAAGCCCATTTTTGTAATCAAAAATGGTGAGGGTGAAGCCGGGGCCGAGGCTACGTGTCGAGATGAGAAATGTAATCATTTTGAAGCGAGCCGTAGTGGTGGCAAAGTCCTTTCCTGGGCACAACATAAAAAGCAAGACATCTATGATGTCCACTTTTTAGTCGTGCCCGGGAAAGGACTTGAATAGGTGATTAGTAAATCACGCCGAGAGGCGATGTCGAGGAGCAATGTTTTTATCGAGCACAAAGTTCGAAGAGAAAAACATATGCGAGGTGACCAAGTCCTTTTAAATTATTTTTACAAAAAGAAAACCGGCTCACAAGAAAGCCAATTTGGTTTTCTCTTGAGTCGGTGCTAAGTGCATGCTTCATTTCAGTTGAGCTATTTTGACAACAATTTTGGTAACAGCCCGCACAAACATGCAGCCAGGAAAAATATCAATGAAATCCAGGGTGTACCAGCCAAGAAAGTGATTGTTGCAAAAAAGATGAACACCCCGCTGTATATGACCATAAGCCATTTTGTCACATTAGACATGTTTGAAGCCCTTTTAAATAAATTGAGACAACTGGACCTCTATCACTATAACATACCTAGTAACTTTGTCAATGTTTAAATTGTAGCGTTTACATACCAACTTTCTTAATCATTTTTTTAAGAAACTGCTTGAAAGTGCTTCTCATTAAGCAAAAAACAAAAGCCATGCGAATCGCATGACTTTATCTAGAAACACCCTTCATATTTCGGCGTTACTACACAACGTACTTCACAGCCGGTATTTAGCTTGGCCGCCGGTTGAGGGCGGTATTCCTTGTTCAGAACACCTGCGCGGATTATACACTACTTTGTATATTTTGTCAAGTTCTGCTTAATCTGACAATTCAGTACTTTAAATACCCAAAAGGCAGCCCTCCGGGCTGCCTTTCTATTATCACTTCTTCAAGTATTATAAGAATTAGTAGTCACTCAACTCGCTCTGCTTCTGTTTCAATCGATCTTGATAAGCCTCGTTTGCTTGCTTCTCTTTTCGTAAAAGCTCATCAACATGAAGACGATTCTTCTCTCCGTAATCAATCTCGACCTCAAAGAACGGAATCACTTTCACAGGAAGTCTCTTCATCACGTAGTGACGGAGCTCACTCCGCATACGCTTGGCGAAGTTGATTGCGGCATCTTCTTTGTTCTCCGGTAGAACTGTCATGAAGATGGTGCCGTTCTTCATATCACGCGAGACTTCAGTGCGTGTGATGGTGATCATCGAAGCCCCTGAACTCTCACGCTGAAAGAAGTCCTGCACAATGGCGAGAACTTCTTGCTCAATCTTCAGCTGGCGTTGGGATTTTGGAATATTTGCGTCCATAGTAACTAGGGGTTAGGAATTAGGGGTTAGGGTTTAGGAGGTATGATTCAAATATCAAAATTATATACGTAATTTTTCGACAGTGATTGCTTCAAGAATGTCTCCTGGTATCATCTCAACCTTGCTTTCAACCATGAGACCACATTCATTGCCTTCGTTCACGACATTTGTCTTAATCTTCTGTGCCTGAAGTTCAATGATTCTACCTTTCCCGAGTTCTACACTACGACGAATAACACGTACGAGTACACCGTTCTCAATCTTGCCAGTCTCCACCTTTCCACCAATCACATGCTTTTCCTTCTGTGAACTAAATGTACGGAGAATCTTGAGTGTTCCAAGAATTGTTTCTTTCTCTTCGTAGGGAAGTCTATCCTCGACAAGTGTATCGAACCATTCTGAGAGTTTATAGATAATATCAAAAAGTTGCGGCTTGATATTGAAACGATCTGCTTGGTCACGTGCAGCTGCTTCCATCTTGACCGAGAATCCAAGGATGACCGTCTTCTCATCAGAGGAAGCAAGCATGATGTCACCTTCGGAGATGTTACCCACACCTTCAGCGATAATCTTAATCTTGATGTCATCAGTCTCACGCTTCTTGAGTTCCATTCGCACAGCATCAAGCGTTCCCAATGAGTCAGCTTTGATAACAATAGGGATGACTACCTTTGCATTGCGATAAATACGAGGGTCAAGGACAACTTTAGCTTCACCATGTTTAGCTTCTGCTTGAAGAGTCTCGAGAGATTTTTTGTCAGCAGATGATGTGAAAATAGACCCAGATGCTGGAATTTCGTCAAAGCCTGTCACCTTGATTGGCTGACCAGCGTGAGGGTTCTTGATGGTACGGCCTGCGAAGTCTTCGATGATACGAATAGGTGATAGTGCCATACCTGAAGCGATTGCTCCACTTCCCGGTAGGGTTCCATCCTTAATCACAAGAGTAGCTGAGATGCCACGCTTAGCATCGACAAAACTTTCAAGCACATACCCAGTTGCATCGGTATCTAGGTTCGCGCTCAACTCGTTCATCTCAACAAGAAGGAGAAGTGTTTCAAGAAGGAAATCAATACCTGTGCCTTTTTTGGCAGATATCTCAACACATGGTACATCACCTCCGTAGCCTTCGATGTAGATACCATTCTCAACGAGTGAGTTTTTGGTCTTTTGAATATCAGCGCCCGGCTTATCTATCTTATTAATAGCTACGACATAAGGGAGCTTATGAGCATCAATTGTTTTCCATGCTTCAATGGTCTGAGCTTTGACGCCATCTTCAGCGGAAACAATGAGGATGGCGATATCGGCAATCTCAACACCACGCTCGCGCATGCTTTGGAATGCAGCGTGCCCTGGAGTATCTAGGAAGGTTATTGGTTTCACTTTTCCATCTGCTTGCTTATGGAGTACTTCGTAGGCTGAAATACGCTGAGTGATACCACCCGCTTCACCGTCGACGACATTAGACTTCCTGATGAAATCAAGGAGGGAAGATTTGCCATGATCAACATGACCAAGTACCGCGATGACGGGCTGGCGGGATACTATTCCCTGTGATGTTGTAGGCTTTTTCGACATAAGGATAAGGGCAATTATAGCACGGAATGTCAATAAATAAAAGACAGACTTTAGACCTTAGACGCTAGACTGTAGCTTTTTAATACAAAAAGATACCTGTATGTATTTGAGCTTACATTTTGAAATTTCTACCAAAGTCTACAGTCTAAGGTCTACAGGCTGGGTCTACTCTTCTATCACATTAAGTTTGTGGGAAGCTTTGGAGTCGTTGATCACGGCGAGCTCTTCTTCGGTGAGGTCATAGGTGCTCTCATAGTTTTGGATAGGCTTTGCAAAGGTACTCATCCTGTCGTGTGAGTGAAGTGAGGAGATGACGACACCGTTACCCTTTTCATTCACCAGGGCCACTGAAAAGCTCTGGTTGGAACCATTCTGATCGTATGCCTTGTAGCGGATGGTCTCTACATTCCTAATGGCATGAGAAACTTTTTCATGGAGAAGTGAAGCATGCTGCATCAGTAGTTCATTGCGTTTTTCAATCGCTTCCACGCTTTGAATGCAGCCCCTAATAACATCTTCAAGAGATGCACCATTCTGGCCTTTAGTAAGAACCACAACTTTGTGGTCAAGATAGAGTGCGTAACAGACAATGACGAAGAGTGCTATTGCAAGCAATACTGTAGGATTGGTTGCGGCATGAGAAATAAAGGGAGTAAGAGAGGGAAGCATATAGAGTATCAGTATGATTGTAACATGCGGAAAATTAACCGATGTGAATAGAATTACCAAGCAGATCATGTGAATAACTCTTGTTTTTTTAGATGAACTGGTGATAGAGTTACGGGGTGGGGAGTTTCCCTTACACCGTGAGGCATGATAATCTTCGTGCCTCCTGGTGCGGATGTTCTTTTGCTTTGGTTCATGTCTTTCATCTTTAGGAGATTTGAAATGAAATTGATTACACGATATGTGGCGGTTCTCGTTGTTGCAGTCTGTTCGTTCGGCGTTGCCCAATCAGTGGAAGATGTCCAAGTCTTTTCTACCACACTGAGTGCCCAAGAATGTCAGGGATTGGAGGATGATACCCCGATAGTACGCGAGAAGATTGTTGTCATAACTGACAAGGATGAGTGCATCATCGTACTGTCGTCCCACGGCTTTCATGAGGACTACAGCCTCACAATGTCTTCAGATGAGGTTGCTCTGTTTCGAAGGGGATTGACGCAGCTGTTCTGGGTCCACGTGGGGTCCGACACGATGCAACATTATCCACTCCGTACTAAGGTGCCACTTTTTGAGAAAGTTCGGGATGGTCCAAATGGCATCTGGATCTGACATCAATTTCGAATGAGATGTTTGCGAGCGCTCCTCTACAAGGGCGCTTTTCTTTTATGTGCTAGAGTACAGGGACAGAGATATGATTTCATTTTTTAATACCAAAAAAATATCGAAAGCATCCAAGCGGGTATATTTGGATAATGCAGGAGCAACAGAGATAGGAACTGTTGCGAAGCAGGCACTAGTTGTCGCGCTCGATACATACGGGAATCCATCCGGCATTCACAAGGAAGGAGCAGAGGCTGGAGTGTTGTTGGATAAGGCCCGGGCTATGTGTGCCACTGTGCTGAATGCTCATGCATATGAGGTGTATTTCACTTCATCAGGAACTGAGTCGTGCAACCTGGCCGTGCTGGGTGTGTATGAAGCATGGAGACAACAGACAATCAGACTGTCAGACGATCAGACAGTTTCACTTCCGCATATTGTTACAACTTCTATTGAACATCCAGCAGTGCTCGAGCCAGTTAAGAAGCTTGAACGTGATGGGAAAGTTCGAGTGACGTATCTTCCTGTATATGAAGATGGAATCGTAAAGTTGACAGATCTGCGTGATGCGTTGTGCGATGAGACAATACTTGTGAGTGTAATGTATGCCAATAACGAGATAGGAACTATCCAGCCAGTAAAAGAAATTGGACGTACAATCGATGAATGGAAGCGAGAAAATGGAAAGACATTCACGTCGTATCCATACTTCCATACGGACGCCTGTCAAGCAGCGAATTATTGTAATCTTGATGTGCTACGTCTTAAGTGTCATCTGATGACAGTGAATAGTAGCAAAGTGTACGGGCCAAAAGGTGCAGGGCTTTTGTATAAGCGCGAAGGAATACGACTATCTCCAACTACCTACGGTGGGGGACAAGAACGTGAGCTACGAAGTGGTACGGAGAATGTTGCAACTGCGTATGCGTTTGGTGTAGCGCTTACAGAAGCAACAGAGATCAGGGAGGTGGAAAGCGCGCGCTTGCGCGCGCTTCGAGACGATTGTAGTGACGCCCTCCCACAAGCAATACCAGGAATTATTTTCTACGGCGCATGGGATGAGAAAAGACACAAAACAACAGACAACAGACAATCAGACAATCAGACTAATACATATGGGGACATGCGAAGATTACCAAATAATATTAATTGTAGAGTTCCTGGAATATCAAGCGAGGAGATGATTCTACGTCTAGATGCTAAGGGATTTGCTGTATCACACAAGTCTGCATGTGCTTCAATGGAAACTGATGGCAGCTATGTCATACAAGCGCTTGGTGCAACGGAGGAAGAAGCAAAAGAAAATATCCGTATAAGCCTTGGGAGGTCTACGATAAAAGATGATTTACATAGACTGGTTGTGGAGATGAAAGTGATAGTTGAGAAGTACAAGAAGTAATTAGTTATTGGTTATTAGTAATTGGTGGATGCAAATACTAAAAAAGTTTTAGTATAAAGTGATACACTCCTGTTATGAGAACATTTAAAGATTTAGATGTTTGGCAAATGTCTGTGTCTTTTGCGACTGAGATTTATCTCATAACAAAATCTTTTCCAAAAGAAGAAACATACGGACTAGTTTCCCAACTACGAAGAGCAAGTGTATCTGTTGCATCAAATATAGCTGAAGGAAGTAAAAAGAGTAGAAAAGACTTTTCTAATTTTCTAAAAATTGCTCAAGGTTCCGGTGCTGAAATAGAAACACAACTAATTATTTCCAAAAATCTCAATTTTATCAGGGAAATTGAATTTGAAAAGTTAGTGACAGAATTAGAGTCAATAATGAGAATGTTGTCGAGCTTGTATAAATCCGTATCTAGTGTTTAACTAATTACTAATAACAATAACTAATTACTTCCAAAATTATGTACACCGCAAAAGATTTTTCACGTTTGCTAGGGACTCCTGGATTTAGCGATACACTTCTCAAAAATCACTTTACGCTCTATCAAGGGTATGTGACCAACACTAACAAGCTTATTGATCTCTTGAAGGAGAAGGAAGCGGGGACTCCAGAGTATGCAGAACTTCATCGACGTTTCGGATGGGAATGGAATGGTATGAGATTGCACGAGCTCTATTTCGGAAATCAGGGTAAGCATGGAGTCCCTCTAAGTGAAAGAACCCTTAAGAAGATGATTGAAACGACATGGGGGAGCGTGGAAGCATGGCAGAAAGAATTCGTCGGGATGGGCGCTATACGTGGCATCGGCTGGGTCATCCTCTGTCATGACAAGAAGGAAGGCAAGCTCTTCAACGTCTGGATCAACGAGCACGATGGTGGACATTTGGCAGGCCTCACGCCACTACTTGTGATGGATGTGTTTGAACACGCGTTCATGGTGGACTACGGACTTAAACGTGCAGACTATATTAATGCATTCGTTGCAGCGATTGATTGGCACTCAGTCGAAGAAAGAATATAAACAGACTGTAGACTTTAGTTAGTAGACTGTAGCCTTAGCCCAATATACAAATACTTAACATATGAAAATAGTTCTGGCAGGTTCGATGATATTCTTAGATAAGATGACGGAAATAAAAAATGAGTTAGAGAGCATGAAGCATGGTGTTATCATGCCAGCGCTCACTGAAGAAGAAAAAGCAACTGGACTGGGTGCGTTTACAGAATATTTGAAGTCACAAGGTGGCATAGAAAAAGTTACGCCCGGTGATGACATATGGGAAATGAAAAAGAAAGGCATGCTTGAGTATAAAAAATTCATGGACGAAAGTGATGCGATCCTCGTGTGTAACTTCGACAAAGGTGAAAAGAAAAATAGAATCGGTGCAAACGTATTCCTTGAAATGGGGTATATGTTTTTCAGAGGTAAGAAAATATACGTCTTGCAGAATCCTCCATATGGTGACGATAAAATTGAGGAAGTGCTCGGCATGAGGCCATGGTTTTTGAATGCGGATTTGAAAAAACTTGAAAAATAAAAGACCGACATTTTTCGTCGGCCTGAGTTGTGGTTTATTATTAAATATCTGCACAGTGTAGAAATGTTACGCATCGTTACTTCGTGAGTGACTTTATTGCTAAACATACAACGATTAGAGCAATAATAATATAGAGACTGAAGTAACAGAGGTACTTAATCTGTTCCCATTCTACTTGCTGGAGTTGTAGCGATGCATCAATAAGTAACGGTGCAATTGCGTATTTAATAGTGAGTGCTGAAACGAGCATAAGGGTAAGCACTACAGCGACACTCACCGTTGCCCAAAGAAGGCTTTTGAAAAACTTCTGGTGAATGTCCATGGAGTGGTTCCTTAGTATTTTAGTGTAGAATGGTCTGTATTTCATTATATAATAATTACTAAGTTATGTCAAGTTGACTTCAATTTATTTTTTTGGCATTGTGGATATATCCCTGAAAAGCTGGCTTATCCACCACGACTGAAACCCCGATTTCTGTTACACTATACTTAGTATTTGAAATATATCAGTGGAATGGTTTGTATGTATATATATGAGGCCGTTTTGCGTATTGTGTGTATTTAACTAACATCTAAAGTCTAATATCTATCATCTACCCCTATGCCACCAGCATTTAACAATTTCACCACAAAAGCCAAGGAAGTCATCCGTCGAGCTCATGAGCTTGCTATTGAACGTGGCCAGAACCAAGTGTCGCCACTTCACTTGATGGGAGCACTTCTCACCCAAGAGGAGTCTCTTGTGCATGCGATTCTGGAGAAATTGGAAATCGATATCATACATCTCACAGATACCATCATCGATGCGATAGAAGTGCCGGGTGCCTCAGCTACCATGAGTCCGTCATACCAGATGTACCTCACCCCTGAGCTCGCTACTACACTTGAGACCTCGATGAAAGTTGCACAGACCTTCAACGATGAGTTCGTCTCTACTGAACATCTCTTTTTGGCCATACTAGAATCAACCGGACAAGTCCGCGAAGTACTCGCACGTTTTAGAATCGATAAAGACGCTGCGTACCATGTGCTTGAAGAACTTCGTACTCAGAATATCACTGAGGCACAAGGTCCGAAGAAGAATAAGGCTCTCGCTAAGTACACACGTAACTTCACCGACCTCGCGCGCGCTGACAAACTCGATCCAGTGATTGGGCGCGATACGGAGATCATGCGCTTGATGCAGATACTCTCACGACGTACCAAGAACAATCCGATATTGATCGGCGAAGCAGGAACTGGAAAGACTGCAGTCGTGGAAGGTCTCGCTATTCGCATGGCCAAGGGTGATGTGCCAGAGAGTTTGAAGAATAAGGAACTTGTATCACTTGATCTTGGAATGCTCATTGCTGGAACAAAATTCAGAGGCGAGTTTGAAGAGCGATTAAAAGCAATCATGAAGGAGATTGAACGTTCAGAAGGTGGCATCATACTTTTCATCGATGAGATACATACTATCGTCGGAGCTGGAGCTACAGAAGGATCAGCGGACGCTGCGAATCTTCTGAAGCCTGCGCTCTCGCGTGGGGAGCTCAGAGCAATTGGTGCGACAACACTTAAGGAATATCAGAAGCATATCGAGAAAGATCCAGCACTTGCGAGACGTTTCCAGCCAGTATTTGTCGAAGAGCCAAATGAAGCCGACGCGCTCGCCATCTTGCGCGGACTCAAAGAGAAGTATGAGCTCTTCCATGGGGTACGCATCACAGACGACGCGCTTGTATCAGCAGTGAACCTTTCGACTCGCTATATCACCTCACGGTTCCTCCCCGATAAGGCAATTGACCTTGTTGACGAGGCGGCGTCATCACTTCGTATCGCGCTTGAGAATAAGCCACCGATACTTGATGAAGCACATCGCCGTATCATGCGTCTTGAGATTGAGAAGGAGGCACTTTCTAAGGAGCTCATCGCGGACCGTGAGAAGGAGGATATCACAAGTACCAAGAAGCGTATTGCCGTGATTGACGAAGAGATTGCAAATGTGAAAGAAAAGACTCGCGAGCTTGAGCTCAAGTGGAAGAATGAGAAGAAGACGCTAAGTGAAATAGGTGAGATCAAGAAGTCTCTTGAATCACTTCGAGTAGAAAGTGAGAACGCCGAACTGAGAGCGGATCTTACTCGTGTGGCTGAAATCAGGTACGGTCAGATACCAGAACTCAATCGAGAATTAGCAGAACGCATTGAGAAGTTGAAGAAGCTTCAGAAGACTCGTAGAATTTTGAAAGAAGAAGTGACAGAGGAAGATATCGCATCAGTTGTGGCGCGTTGGACAGGTATACCTGTTGTGCGCATGCTCGAGGAAGAAGAGATGAAGCTTTCACGAATGGAAGAGGAGCTCGGGAAGCGAGTGATTAGCCAGAAGGAAGCTATTTCAAAAATTAGTGGTGCAGTGAGGCGATCTCGCGCAGGCATCAATGATCCAGGGCGACCAATTGGATCGTTCATGTTCTTGGGTCCTACTGGAGTCGGAAAGACTGAGCTGACGAAAGCCCTTGCGGAGTTCATGTTCAATGATGAGAAGGCTCTCATTAAGGTAGATATGAGTGAGTACATGGAGAAGCATAGTACGAGTAAGTTAATTGGCTCACCTCCAGGATATGTCGGGTATGACGAATCAGGTCAACTCACAGAAGCGGTACGTCATAGACCGTATGCAGTAATTCTCTTTGACGAAGTTGAGAAGGCACATCCAGAAGTATTCAACATCTTGCTGCAAGTATTAGACGAAGGGCGACTCACAGACAGTAAGGGACGCGTGGTGAACTTCAAGAACACTATTATCATCATGACATCTAATATTGGAAGTCAGTACATTCAGAAGATGGAACAGATGGGTTTTACTAATCATGTTGCAGGGAGCGAATATACACAGGTGAAAGAACGCGTCACAGAAGCGGTGAAGGAATACTTTAAGCCTGAGTTCTTGAATCGACTCGACGAGACTGTCATCTTCGATGTGCTTTCCAAGGAAGAGATCAAAGAGATCGTCGGTCTTCAGGTTGACGCTCTTCTTAAGCGTCTTCTTGAAAAAGAAATCACACTCGAAGTCACCAAAGAGGCTGTTACCTACATCGGGGAGAAGTCATACGACCCACACTATGGAGCACGACCAATTAAACGCTTCATGCAAACGCACATTTTGAATCAGATCGCATCGTTGATGCTTTCTAAGAAGTTTGTGAAAGGAGGTGTTGCACATGTGTCATTGGACAAGAAGGGCGATTTAGTTGTCGAAGCACGACGCCCTGCGAAGATATTGAGTCCAATTCAGAAGGAGGAAGTGGCAGCGAAGAAGTAGGGATAGATGTTAGAGGTTATGTTTTAGAGTACAGAAAATACAAACACTAAGAACTAAAGAGACCACCTTTGGCGGTCTCTTTAGTTCTTCCCTCCCCTCTGTATCAAACTAAAAAGTTGCAGTATCTTTCCTTGTTGACTTACAAAGATGTAAGAAGATATACTTATAGATATGGCGACTATTTCAGACGCACAACTTGCTAGGCTTCAAAAGCTTTATTATCAAGACCTTCTCCCGATGAGAGAAGTTGCTGTAAGTCTTGGAGTTTCGATAGATGCCGTTGTGTATTGTATGCGAAAGCACAAGCTTAGAAGAAGGACGCTAGAAGAAGATAGTGTTATGCGTTTTAGCAAAAAGCCACTGTCTTTT
Source organism: Minisyncoccota bacterium (assembly GCA_043784805.1). Taxonomy (GTDB): domain Bacteria; phylum Patescibacteriota; class Minisyncoccia; order Phycocordibacterales; family UBA5272; genus UBA11704. The sequence goes on from JAYVXX010000097.1 coordinate 10,997, forward strand.
GTTCTCAAAAAGAAATGTACCAAGCGAGAAGAACTTTTGAAAGTCATAGGTGTGACGCTTTACTGGGGAGAAGGATACAAGACAGAAAAAAGTGGAGGCATTGATTTAGCGAATAGTGATGTTTTTGTTATTACCCAATTCCTATCATTTTTACGAGAAGTTTGTGGTATCGATGAAACCCGATTAAGAGTTTTATTGTATTGCCACGCGAACCAGAACCAGAAAAAGTTAATTGATTTTTGGAGCAAGAAAACAACAATACCTAAAAAACAATTCACAAAACCCTACGTGCGAAAAGATGGTAAATATGATAGTATACGTACCATGCCTTATGGATTAGTCCATATTCGTTACGCAGATAAAAAGTTACTTGCAGTAATTAAACAGTGGATAGAAGACTATAAGGCTTTGTAATTCTAAATAAGCAAAATGCGTCGGTGACAGAGTGGTCAATTGTAGCGGACTGTAAATTCGCCGGCTTCGGCCTACGTAGGTTCAAATCCTACCCGGCGCACTGAATACAAAGTACCCTAACTTACCAGTTAGGGTACTTTGTATTCAGCTCTGCCACCGAAGCAAGTGACCTGCGTCACTTGCGATGGATTTGAAGGGCCGCAGTGATGTTTTGCTAGCAAGCGAAACCACGAGGGGCGGACTGAGAGTTTCTTGAGCGACGGCGAAAGAAAACTTGTAGGAAAATCCTACCCGGCACACAATAATAAATCCGTTGTTGTTAAAGGATTATTTCTCAGCGTATTTTTGGTTAGAATTACACTAACCAAAAATGTTATAATCAATACTATGAAAAACGAAATTCGCATGGAGGGGCTCTCCCTAACAGTTGTAGATGTTAAAAAATCCTCGGACTATTATATACAATTAGGCTTTACTCTTGAATGGGATGCAACGCCAGCATTCGCCATGCTTCGTCTTGGCACTAGTACTATCGGACTATTATCATTTGATGAAGCAAAGAAAGAAGGTATTGAGAAAATGAGTGACTTACAAGCACGAGGTATACACGTTGAATTAAGTACAGATAATCTCGATGCACTTTATACTGAGTTGATTGCAAAAGGAGTTACTATTGATATTCCACCTCATGATGAACCATGGGAAAGATCAATGGTGGCATATGACCCTGATGGATATTCTGTTGAGTTTGCGGAAGGGTATCGCGGGAAGAAGTAAACTTATAAAACTAAAATTTCTTTTCCCCCATTCTAAGGTTTGGTATGTAAGGAATCACTTCTGACTTCATTAATTCAGTTCTAACATTATCTATGAGGGCGCATAGATGATTTTCACTAAAAGTCTCCTGAACTAACGGGGGATTTTAGTTGTGGCTTTACTTTATAACTCTATACCCTATACTATAGGGTATATGGTACAACATAACACACATAAACAAGGTGAACCGAATACAAAAGCTCGCAAAGTTATTAATATGGCAATTGGTAGTGTTGCCAAAATTTCTCAAATGGTAGACGATGGAAGATATTGCCCTGAGATTATTCAACAGATAGATAGCGTGATTGGACTTCTCCACAGCGCTCGTAAGGAACTACTCAAAGGGCACTTAGAATCCTGCCTAGCGGAAAGACTTAAAACAGATAAAGAAGAATCCATCAAAGAACTTCTTAAGATCTATAACATGCAATGACTATTATGAATAAAGTAAACATCTACAGAGTAAAGGGAATGCACTGTGCCTCATGTGCCTCAATCATTGAAAGAACAGTAAAAAAGATTGATGGCGTAGAAGATATTTCAGTGAATAGCGGTACAGAAAATGCCAAGATTACTTTTGATGCCACAAAGATAAAAAGTGAAGACTTTAATAAGAAACTAGAACCTCTTGGGTACACTCTAATTACAAACGAACCAACAACTTCTTCAGCACACGAGATGGGAATGAGTGAAAATGAACACGCCTCTCATCTTGGGCTAAATCAATCAAAAGCTGAGAAGTTACAAGAAATAGATGACATGAAAAAAGGTGTCTATGGAGCACTTCCTTTAGCGCTATTCAGTATCTTTATTATGACGTGGGATATCTTAGGGAAGTACAATATCGTGTCACCAATGTCTCACACTATCTATGAATTCTTTCACCATCTCCTTCCAATCTTTGCAACTTATATTTTCATAACAATTGGAAAGCCATATCTTCTTGGTGTGTACAGGTTTTTCAGATACGGAAAAGCAAACATGGATACCCTTATTGGACTAGGCACCTCCGTAGCATTCATTTACAGTTTCATTGTCACAGCATTTGAAGAAGTACTTAGACCATACCTTAACACATTCTATAACTTTTATGATGTAACAATTGTAGTTATTACATTTATTGCTCTTGGCAAATATCTAGAAGCAAAGTCAAAAGTAAAAACTGGAGATGCTATCGAAAAGCTTGTAGGGTTACAAGCAAAGACTGCACTTGTGTTACGAGATGGTAAGGAAATCGAAGTTGCAATAGACCAGGTGGTGCTTGGCGATATAGTTATCGTTAAGCCCGGGTCTAAAATACCAGTAGATGGAATTGTTGTTGAAGGATCATCCTATGTTGATGAATCAATGATCACAGGAGAACCAATTCCCGTGGAAAAAACTATTGATGCCAGTGTTGTTTCGGGAACTATTAATACAAGTGGGACGTTTAACTTCAAAGCGACAAAAGTTGGTTCCGAAACTCTTCTTGCTCATATCATACACATGGTAGAAGAAGCACAAGGAAGTAAAGCGCCTATTCAGGCATTAGCTGACAAGATATCTGCTATCTTTGTGCCTATTGTGCTTGTTATTGCGGTCCTCTCATTTGGGGCATGGATGTATTTCGGAATTCCTGCTCTTGGATTCTCGCAAGCCTTGTCATACGGTCTTACATCCTTTGTGGCAGTACTCGTTATAGCCTGCCCGTGTGCGCTTGGTCTTGCAACACCTACAGCGATTATTGTAGGAGTTGGTAAAGGTGCCAAGGAAGGAATCTTAGTTAAAGATGCGGCAACACTTGAAACTCTCCACAAGGCTAATATCATAGTGGTGGATAAGACAGGAACTATCACCAAAGGGAAACCAGAACTTTCAAAAGTGGAAGTACAAGGTAGTCTAAGTGAAGCTGAAATAGTATCTCTCCTTGCAAGTCTAGAAAGTAAATCAGAACACCCTATTGCTCATGCAATTGTTACGTATGCAAAAGAAAATAATATAGAGACAAAAGGAGTGGGCAACTTTGAAAGCATTAAAGGGAAAGGATTAAAGGGTGTGATTGATGGTATAGAATACTTTGCAGGTAATTCTAAAATTCTTGATGACCTTCATATTAGCTACGACATAACACTCTTAGACAAAGAAACGAAGGAAGGAAAGACTCCGGTGCTTTTTGCGACAAGAGAAGCCCTCCTGGCTGTTGTGTATGTTGCAGACCAAGTTAAACCTGAAGCAATTGAAATGGTACAAGCACTGCACACGTTAGGTAAGAAGGTAATTATGCTGACAGGGGACAACAAAAACACAGGTGAGTATATTGCAAACCTTGTCGGTATCGATGAAGTGATTGCAGAAGTTATGCCAGAAGGTAAACTCAATGTCATCAAAGACCTCCAAGCAAAAGGAAATCTTGTAGTCATGGCAGGTGACGGAGTAAATGATGCTCCAGCTTTAGCCCAAGCGGATGTAGGTATTGCCATGGGGACAGGTACTGATGTTGCGATTGAGTCAGCAGGGATTACGTTACTTGGTGGAGATATTTCAAAGCTAGTAAAAGCGGTGAGATTATCAAAGATGACCATGAATGGCATTAAACAGAACCTCTTCTGGGCTTTTGCATACAACATCATCGGTATTCCGCTCGCAACAGGAATATTCTTCCCATTCTTTGGATGGTTACTCTCTCCTGTATTTGCAGGAGTGGCTATGGCACTTTCTTCCGTTTCCGTTGTCTCAAACTCACTAAGAATTAAAGTAAAAACATTATAAGTATGAAAACACTAACACACACTTTCACTTTTCACGTTTCTGGAACTCATTGCGCCTCATGCAAGATTTTAATCGAAGATATTTTAGGAGAACAACCAAACATTTCAAATATACAGGTTGATTTGAAGAAGGAGACAGTAACACTGAACACTCACGAAACAGATCAGACTCTTCTTGCTAAAAATCTTAGTGAGAAAATAAAAGGTAACGGCTACAGTCTCTCTGTTGAGAAACTACAAGAAGAAAAGAAAGACAGTGGAGTTATCTGGTACGCACTTCCAATTGGACTTAGTTTCCTCGTAGCATTTTATATGTTGCAAAAGTCAGGATTACTTAATTTCGGTATAGGAGGACAAACAACACCAACTACTGCTTTCCTTATAGGTCTTGTCGCATCGGTGTCGAGTTGTTTAGCGGTTGTTGGAGGACTTATTCTTTCACTCTCTGCGAAAGTAATACAAGACGATAGTGAGAACAAAAAACCTTTCTATCTTTTTCATGTAGGACGATTAGTTAGTTTTGCACTACTAGGTGGAGTACTTGGTCTTATTGGTAAAAGTCTTGGGGTCAATTATATTTTCTCGGCAGTACTTGGACTACTTGCTGCCGTCATTATGATAGCACTTGGACTTAATCTCACTGGTATCTTTAAGAAAAGTAAATTCACTCTCCCTGGAGGTATTTTTAACTTCTTTCGGAATGTAGAACATCAAACATTCGCGCCACTCCTCCTTGGTGTCGGTACATTCTTCCTTCCATGTGGCTTCACCCAATCAATGCAAGTTGCTGCACTAACGAGCGGGTCATTTATTTCTGGCTTACTCATCATGCTTTTCTTTGCGTTAGGAACGCTTCCGATGCTTCTCCTTCTCTCATTTGGATCAGCATCATTTGCTCACTCAAAGTACGCACCACTATTCTTCAAGTCAGCCGGAATTGTAGTCATTGGACTAGGGCTATTCGCACTCCTTGCGGGGCTTGCGGGCTTGGGTATTATTAATCCGTTATTCAGTATTTAAATCTGGTATAATTATCTGTATGAACAAAATAACTTCTATTATAATTTCAGTTCTTATTCTCGGTGGAGCGCTCTACTACATTAGCCGTGGCCCAACTTCTTCTTCTTCTTTCTCAACTCGAACTTCACAGAAGGTAAGCGCTATCCCTGTAGAGAATAGTGTTATTAAAGATGGGGTCCAATATATTACTATTACTGCCCAGAGTGGTTATTCACCGAGAATGTCACTTGCTAAGGCAGGTATTCCGACGAAGCTCATTGTGAAAACAAATGGAACATATGACTGTTCCTCTTCGCTTACAATACGATCTCTTAACTACAGAAATATATTGCCTAACACCGGAGAAACAATTATCGATGCAGGAGTACCGAAAGTAGGAAGTACACTACAAGGGGTTTGTGGCATGGGGATGTATAACTTCACGGTAATGTTTAGTTAAAATATATAGTGTAAACAGACGTGGGGTAAATTAAACTTTTTCAGCCCATGCACTAAGGGTTGGTATATACGGAATCATTTCACTTTTCATCAATTCAGTTCTAACATTGTCTATTAGGGCGCCCAAACGTACTTCACTAAAACTTCCTAATTTAGTGTTATTTTTTAGTTATGACTTTATAATATAAGACAACTAACATAAAAACTATCAATATATATATTGACAAGTTAACTATATACTGCTATATTAAAGGCCGCTTACTCGTGGGAATTTCTCCCGCGAGAGCTCTTTGAAAAGGACAAGAAAATGAAAGGTACGATCACACGAGTGATTCTCTCTGCCGTTGCCATTATCGTGTATGGCGTCGTGAATGGCATTTTGCACCCTGTTCAGGCGATCCTGGTTGGACAGATGGCCGGGCGTCAGTTCGAGTCAAATGACTGGACCTACGTTCAGACGATTACCGGCATGAACCTAGTGAGCTACATCGGCATTCCGTCGATTGTTCTCTTCCTGCTGCTAGTGTGGATCTGGTGGAAACCAATCTCGATTCTGCTCAAGCAGCTCTCCGAGGACGATAGTGGACCCAAGCTGCTTGTTGCAGGGCTCATTGCTTCAGGTCTCTTTTTTGGGGCCAGCGACAATGCCAATGCGTACTTCGAGAAGGTTGATACCACCGAAGTTTACTACATTCTCCCGAACGAAACTGCATTCTGGGTGCCGAGCCAAGGCGACCGCATGGGCAACCAAGCGTCTCTCAACACTGCCGAATACTTTGACAAGAACAAGGTGTCGACAATGTTATTCAAGATTCCCCACATGAAGCTTTCGGGTCTAATAGTCTTTTTGGGTTGCTAATCTTCTCCATCCAGTATCTCTTGAATCATTTTGTATCTCCTGTCTCTTCGTAATCCATGATGAATTTTCA
>JAYVXX010000098.1:0-5713 GCA_043784805.1 Minisyncoccota bacterium
CATTGGGGTATATCAGTCCAATGAAGTTTGAAGCCAATTATCAATTAGCTGTAGCTACAATTTCATAATTGGTTCTCTCATTTTTGGGGTTCAGATCACATTTGTATCTTGGATTCATTTTTTGGTTGGTTTTTATTGGTATCATGCGATATGCATGACGCGCCCTGCCGACAAGGAAACTTGCTTCGGCAGTTTTCTTTTTCTTGACATTTTTTCCAAAATAATTTATATAGATATGGTGAGCAAAAAATGCTATACTGATAGAGATACAGCCACGGAAGATGCTCCAGAAATGAAAGAAAGAAGCATGTGAATTTTGATTTAGTAACTTTGAACTTTTAGAATTATTATGAATGACGATACAAAAGATGTAGTTGAAGAAACAGTGATTGATACTGAGGGGGATACTACACCAGACGATGATGTCTCCTTTGAGGAGGTGAATGAAGAAGGGGAGGTAGATGCTCGTACGACTATCAAAAAACTTCGAGAGAAGATCAAGAAATTAGAAGGTGAGAAGCAGGAATATCTTGACCTTAGTCAACGAACTCGTGCAGATTATGCCAACTATAAGAAGGAAGTGGAGTCCAATCGCATCATTGATCGGAAGTTCGCTACGAAGCGATTCATTACGGAACTTCTTCCAGTGCTTGACTCATATGATCTGGCACAACTTAATAAAGAAAGCTGGGAAGCGGTTGATAAAAACTGGCGCATGGGCATTGAATATATCTTCGCTCAACTACGCACTGTCCTTGAAAGCGAAGGGGTCACTCAATTCGGAAAAGTAGGAGACCAGTTTGATCCGCACCTTCATGAAAGTATGGAGCAAGTCAGCGTGGAAAATGAAACAGATAATGATAAGATTATGAAAGTACTGCAGAACGGTTATAAGATGAATGATACAATCCTCCGCCCCGCTCGTGTACACACAGGTCATTTTGAAAAGGCTTCGGAATAGACGTAAGTAAAAGGATGTCCAAAACGTCACATTATATAGAAATTGAATTACAACCATTAACTATTAACCACTAACTATCAACTATACATATGGCAAAAATAATTGGAATCGACTTAGGAACAACAAACTCAGCTGTCGCGATCATTGAGGCTGGACAGCCGAAGATTATCGAGAATCTAGAAGGCAACCGCACGACGCCATCTGTAGTTTCTGTGAACAAAAACGGAGAGCGAGCTGTCGGACAGATCGCTAAGCGTCAAGCCGTGACCAACCCAGAGAATACAGTCTACGGCGTCAAGCGCTTCATGGGGCACTCCTTTGCTGACAAGGAAGTACAGCATGATATAACACGTGTCGCGTACAAGATAAAGGCGAGCGATAATGGTGGCGTATTAATCACACTTGGTGGCAAAGATTCTCGTCCGGAGGAAATTTCTGCGATGATTCTCCAGAAGATCAAGGCTGACGTGGAAGCCAAGCTCGGTGAGACAGTCACAGAAGCGGTCATCACCGTGCCTGCATATTTTAACGATACTCAGCGTCAAGCAACAGTGGATGCTGGCAAGATCGCAGGACTAAACGTTCTTCGTGTCATTCCAGAACCGACAGCAGCAGCGCTTGCGTATGGATTCAATAGCACTAAGAACGAGAAAATCGCAGTGTATGACTTTGGAGGAGGAACATTTGACATCTCAATCCTTGAAGTGGCAACACATGATGGCAATAACGTCGTTGAAGTGAAGTCTGTTGACGGTGACTCCCATCTTGGAGGCCGTGATATCGACCAGAAGTTCGTGCGCTATATTGCTGATGAATTCAAGAAGGATCAGGGAATTGATGTTTCCAAGGATCCTTTGGCACTCCAGAGACTTGATGAAGCCGCAGAAAAGGCAAAGCATGAGCTTTCTACGCAGCTCGAAACTGAGATCAATCTTCCATTTATCACTTCAGGTGCTGACGGACCAAAGCACTTAGTTGTGAAGGTGACTCGTACGAAGCTAGAGGAGCTCACCAAGGAATTCGTAGACCGATCAATCGAGATCACCAAGCGCGCACTCGAAGCTTCACCATTTAAGAAAGAAGAGATTAATGAAATTATCATGGTCGGAGGACAGACGCGTATGCCGATGATTGTGGAAGCGGTGAAGGCACTTTTTGGCAAGGAACCGAACCGATCAATCAATCCTGACGAAGTAGTGGCACTAGGTGCTGCAGTCCAGGCTGGAGTATTCCAAGGAGATATCGGAAAGGAGATTACACTCTTAGACGTGATCCCACTTTCACTTTCAATCGAGACCATGGGAGGAGTGGCGACGTCACTTGTGAAAAAGAATACGACCATTCCTGCAAAGGCGTCGCAGATATTCTCGACTGCTGCTGACTCACAGACGTCCGTTGAGATACATATCACACAAGGCGAGCGACCACTCGCTGCTGATAACAAATCCCTTGGCCGATTTATCTTAGATGGTATCCCACCAGCACCACGTGGCGTGCCTCAAGTAGAGGTGACATTTGATGTGGATGCGAACGGTATCCTAAACGTGAAAGCTAAGGACAAGACTTCCGGTAAGGAGCAGTCTATTCGTATCGAGGCATCATCAGGTCTCTCAGATGAAGATATTAAGCGTATGCAGGAAGATGCTGAAGCACATGCTGACGAGGACAAGAAGAAGATGGAACTCATTGAAACTAAGAACCTTGCAGATCAGATGACACATACTGCTGAGAAGGCACTCAAAGACGCCGGGGACAAGATTGGGGATGATATCAAGAAGGAAATCAATGAGGCAATCGAAGAAGTGAAGAAGTCAAGAGCAGGTGAGGATGGGGATGCTATCAAGAAGGCAAGTGAGGAACTTTCACAAAAGATGATGAAGATTGGTGAAGCGATGAAGACTGCAAATGATAATGCAGCTGCACAGGCACCAACGGAAGGAGCAACAGAAACTGGAACCCCTGAAGGGGAATCACCTGCTGGGACTACCGAAGAGACAAAATAATAGTGAGTGTGGTAGAATAACCAAATATGGCAACTAAAGACTATTACAACCTGCTTGGTGTAGATAAGAACGCTTCAAAAGACGATATTAAGAAGGCGTTTTATAAGCTTGCCGCGAAGTATCATCCTGACAAGAAGGGTGGGGACGAAGCCAAATTCAAGGAGATAAACGAGGCGTACCAGACACTCTCTGATGAACAGAAGCGAAAGGAGTACGATACCTATGGTCAGACATTTAACGGGGCTGGTCCACAAGGAGGAGGATTCGGCGGAGGATTTCAAGGTGGGTTCAACGCAGCTGATTTCGGGGATATGCAGTTTGATTTCGGGGATCTTGGAGATATCTTTGGGGATATGTTTGGAGGAGGAGGTTTTGGTGGTGGAGCGCGCCAGAAACGTGGAAGAGATATCTCTCTTGAGATTGATGTGCAATTCACTGAGGCTATCTTTGGTACCGAGCGTAATGTATTACTTTCTAAAGTAAATACTTGTAAGACATGTACCGGAACTGGAGCGAAGCCTGGGACGAAATTGAAAACCTGTACGACCTGTAATGGTCAAGGAAAAGTTCACGATGTGAAGAAGACATTCATGGGCAACTTCCAAACTGTGAAGACTTGTGAAGTGTGCCGCGGAACCGGAAAAGTTCCGGAAGAGAAGTGTCATGATTGCAAGGGTCATGGTGTGGTGAACTCTCGAGAGGAAGTCAACATCGCTATTCCAGCTGGAATATCTAACGGTGAGATGATCCGTATGACCGGCATGGGTGAGGCAGTATCCGGTGGCACTACAGGCGATCTCTATGTGAAGATCAATGTAACCCCGCACAAGATATGGAAGCGTGAAGGGAATGACTTGGTGACGAATCATGAGATTAAGCTCACTGACGCCCTCCTAGGTACCAAGTATGTGATTGATGGGTTAGATGGCACTATTGATATAGAAGTAGCACAGGGTGCGTCCACTGGTGAAATTTTGCGCGTGAAAGGTCGTGGTGTGCCCCACGTGCATGAGAAGGGTAGGCGAGGGGATGTACTCGTGAAGCTCACAATTGCGATGCCAAAGAAGCTTTCTAAAAAAGCTTCGGCGTATATTGAAGGATTGAAGGAGGAAGGACTTTAAACAGACCGTAGCCATTAGCCTTCAGACTTTAGCCAATACAGAAGAGAAAGAGTGGCAACTTCGTTGTCACTCTTTCGTGTGAGTAGTTCTCATTTGCAATTTGGAGTTTTTTTACATAGAATAAGAGGCATTCGTTGTTCTTCGTTGTTAGTCACAAAGTACTAGGAGTTACGCATGAATTACCATTTTCCAACTGGATTTATGGAAGCTGTTCAAGGGGTTGAGCGTAAACGCTATGAAAGACTCCAAAAGGGAAGGGCCTGGCTCCATGCTGCATCACCACCTGAATACTTCAATGCAATTTTGCGCGATAGAGTTGAGTTGTTGAATGCCCAGTATGGATTCAATGCGCCTGAGCATGAAGACTGGGTCGATCCGTCTGTCCTCTACTTTATGGCACGTGGTAAGGATGAATCCGACGTTTCGAGTTTTGGTCGACCACTCAATTCATGGATACTCAAGAACCCTGTTGATTTTTTGCCATCAATTGAAGAGATCAAAGAGTTGGCACACTGTATGCATACCGGCCTGGTACGCAGTGCTGATAAGACGTTGAGTGCGCCATCAGCAGACCAATTGCATGAAAACTTCATTGAGACTGCATGTCTCCAATTGAGAGACACTTTCGTTGTTCTCAGTTACTGGAGAGAAGCTGGTCAGCCACGGGAGCAGTCTTTTCGCTTCCCAACACTCACTCGTAAGGACATTAAAAAAGTCCTTGATTCGCAAAATCGTAATATGGATAATGCTAGTAGACGCCTCCACATCATTTCGAAAGCTTCGTACCCACAGTTCATGCTCGACAGGTATAGGGCCAATCTAGCACAAGACCAACAAATTTTTGGGCAAATCAAGGAATTGCTTCGCCGGGCGTAGTTGTCTTCCGAGGTTTCTTATTCGCCACTCAGTCATTTGATGATTGAGTGGTTTTGTTTTGCCTCGCTGGACGCTCACTTCCTTTCTTTGCTATAATCTATAGCATGTCAAAGAAAATCTTAGTTTCGGGAATACAAGCTTCTGGACGTCTCCATTTTGGTAATTATTTCGCAGTGGTAAAACCAAATATAGAGCTTGCCAATAGTGGTGAATTTGAGTCGTATATTTTTATTGCTGACTATCACGCTTTGACAACCGTAAAGAATGGAGATGAGCTACGACGTTCAACGCATGAAATTGTCGCGGCATATGTTGCCTGTGGACTTGACCTTGAAAAGGCAATATTATTTAAGCAGTCAGATGTACCATTTCATGCAGAACTTTGTGTTATTCTCAATAATGTCGTAACTGTCCCATACCTTATGCGAGCGCACGCTTTTAAAGATCATGAAGCTAAGAATAAAGAGGTGAATGCTGGACTCTTTGACTACCCAGTGCTGATGGCAGCGGATATATTAATGTATCAAGCAGATATCGTACCAGTTGGTTCTGATCAGAAACAACATGTGGAATACGCACGTGACATCGCTGGATTTTATAACCGTGCATGGGGTGTTGAGCAGTTCAAACTTCCGAAAGAACACATCGTAGAAGGGGTAGCAACTGTCCCAGGAATCGATGGAGAGAAAATGAGTAAGAGTAAAGGGAATGTTATCCCACTTTTTGGAGATGATGAGGAAGTTAAAAAGGCG
>JAYVXX010000099.1:0-5436 GCA_043784805.1 Minisyncoccota bacterium
GATGCTAAACCAATTGTGAATCCACTTCATTTCTTTATTGATTAATAGACTATCCCGTTTGTTGTGAGATATTTGACAAATACTAAAATAAATAGTATAGTATAATACGGTAATTTTAAGTTCCCAGTTCTCTCACAAATCAACTTCAAAGGATTATCCGATGAAAAAATATCTTATAGCCATTCTCGTAATGGCCTTGTCTTTGTTCGCATGCTTTCATTTGCAGGCTCTCGAACTCCCCTCACAGCCTTCGGGCTTTGTGAACGATTTGGCGGGCAAGCTGACGCAAGCTGAAATCTTGACGTTGAATGCCAAACTTGGCAATTTCCAACAGGAGAAGAAAGTGAGCATTATTTTCGTAACTGCCACCTCGGTGGACGATTACGGTTATAGCTCGCTTCAGGAAATGGGTGTAAAAATCTTTGACAAATGGAAACCAGGTTCACAAAGCTTGAATTCCGGCATCGTCGTCCTCGTGACCGGAATGGTGCCACCGTACAAGGTACGTATCGTGACCGGCCGCGGGATAGAAGGTGCGGTCCCTGACCTTGTGGCGAAAGATATCATCGAAACAACTATGAAGCCGATACTCCACGGGACCACCCCAGGTGCGTATGCTCGCGGACTCTCTGCCGGCGCGGAAGCTTTGATGGCAAAGACGGCAAATGAGTTCGTTAAACCACCAGTAGCGAAAGCTGTCAAAGCGGAAGAAGAACTCAACTTCTTGGCCCTTCTATTATTGTTCGGTGTGCCATGCTTGTTAGCGGTAATGATTGCCTTATACCTGGTTCGACGGAATCAGAAGAGAAAAGAAGAAGCGCAAAAAGAAGCCGAGAATATAGAGCGGGCAAGAAGGGCTGCAGCTTTTTTTGATCAGCAGGCTTCGTCTCGTCAGGATTCCTTTTCTCGCTCTCGAGCGTATGAGTCATCTCGTACGACCTATCGGCCGCCGAACTCTGGCAACACTGCGGGCGCATTCGTGGCCGGAGCCGCGGGAGGAGCTTATGCAGCACGGAAGCCACCAGAAGTGACTCGTCGTAAGGAAGAAAGTCGCCCTCGTGATTCTGATGATGTACGTTCTTCCGGCTATGGTGGTTCCTCGGGAAGTAGTTCCTCCGTCGCCGTAGATTATGGTAGTAGTTCCTCCGTCTCTGTAGATTCTGGCGGCAGTACCGCAGGTGGTGGTGGTGGAGATTGACTGACCAAGCTTAGACTGTTAACTCAATACGAACCGTCGTGGTAATACACGACGGTTCTTTTTATATTTAGACATAGCTGGAAACCAATCTTTACCTATTTGGATTTCCCCTCTTTACAAAAGTGTGATAAAGTAGCATCATGAAAGTTGCTGAAACCATCATCCAGATTAATAATGATACCAAGAATCCCCTACGCGGACATGCAAAAGCTATCAAGAAAGATGAGTTTGGTTCAAAATATCTTCATGATGTAGTTAAAGCGATGACAAAAGCACTCGCTCGTGAGTCTGACGGTGTCGCTATCGCAGCGCCACAGATAGGGCTTCCGTTGCGACTTTTTGTCGTCTCACCAAACGCGTATGAAGAAGAAGCAAAAAGTAAGCCGCTTGTCTTTCTTAATCCGAAGATACTCAAAAAGTCACGAAAGACAGCCATCATGCAGGAAGGATGTCTTTCGGTGAGATGGGTGTACGGGAAGACTAAACGCTCGCTGTCAGCCACTATCGAAGCGTATGACATAGATGGGAATAAATTCACCTACGGAGGCACAGGACTGATCGCTCATATTTTCCAACATGAGACGGACCACTTAGAAGGAGTTCTTTTTATTGATCATGGGTTTGATTTTGAGGAGTACACAGAAGAACAGATTAGAAAAGCAGAGAAGGAGATGAAAAAATAAGCATAGGTATCGTATACTATAACTAACTTTATGGACAAACTGTTTTCATATGTATTCTTCGGTACTGGAGCACTCGCAGAGAGCGTCTTGGCAGCACTTGTAAAAGCTGGACATATACCTGCACTTGTAGTTACCAAACCTGATAGTAAGCAAGGACGTCATATGGCTCTTACCGCACCATACATCAAGGTTTGGGCAGAGATGAAAGGTATCCCGGTCTATCAGCCGGAATCACTCAAAGATATTAGAGAACATTCCCCTCTTCATCCTGATAAACATGAAAGAGATGCTGATGCTAAAAAGTTCGATATTTTCATCTTGGCTTCCTACGGCAAGATACTTCCAGAGAATATCCTCGACATCCCAACCCACGGTGTACTGAACGTTCATCCATCCCTTCTCCCTTTGTACCGTGGACCCTCCCCACTTGAGTCTGCACTTTTAGACGGTCAGGTGACAACTGGAGTTAGTATTATCAAGCTAGATAGTGAAATGGATCATGGACCAATTCTTGCACAGAGCGCCTTCACTATCAACCCGCTTTCGAATACAGGCACGCTTGAAGTTACGTGTGGACAGTTAGGTGGGGAGCTCCTAGTTGAAGTACTCCCACACTATCTTCATGGGAATCTCATTCCAAAGGAGCAGGACCATACAAAGGCGACCCTCTGCAAAAAGATCACCAAAGATCTCGGGCTTATCCATTTAGATGATGATATTGATATCGTACGAAGAAAATTTCGTGCTCTCACTCCTTGGCCATCACTCTACTTCTATATCACTCATGCCGGGAAGGATATGCGTGTAAAAATTAACGAAGTCAACCTCATTCTAGAAAAGGAATCAAGAAAAGCCAGAGACTATATCATAACAGTTACTCCCGAAGGTAAGAAGTTGATGGACTTTGAGAGTTTCAGGAGAGGGTATTTGAACAGCAATTAGCTTATTGCTATTAGCTATTGGCTTTTAAATACTACAATACAAAAGCGACACCTCTGAGTCAGTAGACGAGGTGTCGCTTTTGTATCTGTGTTGGTATTTGAGTGGCTACAAGCTCAGAGCTAAAGGCTAAAAGCTTTTACTTCATTTCCACTTTCTCAATGATGACATCGCTCAGTGGCTGATCATTAGATGGATTGGTAGCGACACTTTCGATTGCGAGCGCTATCTCGAGCCCTTTAGTCACATGTCCAAAGACAGTGTAGGCCGGAGCTGGTGGATTATATCCAGCTGCACCGGTCACGATAAAGAATTGTGAGCCGTTAGTGTTTGGTCCGGAGTTGGCCATGGCTAGAGTTCCTTGAGGATATGTCTCATTCCCTACGTTCTCATCATTAAATTTGTACCCCGGTCCTCCTGTCCCCCATCTATCCTTTGCAGTTATGTCCTTTGAAAGTGGGTCTCCTGTCTGAATCATAAAGTTCTTGATGACTCTATGGAAACGCACTCCATCATAGAATTTTTCACTTGCGAGCTTCCCAAAGTTAGCAACAGTCATAGGTTTGTTCTTATCAAATGTAACTTCGATAACGCCCTTATTGGTAGTGATCGTTGCTGAAGTATATATTGGTTGTTCCATAGGTTTGGTAGTTGTAGCAGCAGGTGCTGATGAATTTGAATTAGTTGTTGTTATTGTCTTTATCGGTGTTGCTGATGCTGTATCCCCACTTGGTGCTTCCATTGGTTGAAGGATGTAGGCAAGTCCTCCTAAGAATACGATGAGCGCCCCAATGACGGCGTATGTTACTTTTGTTTCATTGTCCATATGCATGTTCTGTACTAAATGACTATTATGTTGATTTTTTGAATAATGCTTTGACCTTATGGGCTCCTCGTCGTATAAGCGAGCGTTCCTTGTCTTTGTACTGGGCAAGTTCACGCGTGAGCATATCCTTTAAGATGTCTATTGCTTTGTAGAGGTCCTCTTCTCTCGTATGAAGTGTCGTCTCCTTTCCTCGTATGTGAAGGTTGGCTTCTGCTTGGAATACTTGGCCGTGAACATGATGATTCGAAACTTTTGAAAGTTCGACTGAGAGTTTCGCACTTGTGTCATCGCGCGCTATGAGTTTATTAAGTGTCTCCATCTTTTCAAACGTATACTGTCGTATTGCATCCGTAATTTCCATATGGACACCCGTGATCATAATATGCATATATTTGAAATTATTTACTAAGTAATACAATCAGTATATACCAAAAAATGAAATTACAGATGCTTCTTTTTAAGCACTTCAATTGATACAAAAAGTAATACAAATATTATACACAGTTTTTTCTCCCCAACTCACTGTCCTCTCTCATAATCTTGGTATACTAGATAGCACATATGACAAAACAACATTTTTCACCAAAGGAAGTTTTCATGTTTGGGTGGTCAAAGACCAAGCAGCATGCATGGTTCCTAGCTCTTACTTTTATTATCGCTTCTATCGTGTCGAGTGCTGTGGCTCATGTCCACCTGATAAGTGCCATCGTCAACATCATGGTGACGCTCTCTGTAACCTCAATTTCGATAGTTATAGCTAGGAATCATGACTTCACCTTTAAGGACCTTTATACTCCTCTGCTTTCAGCCCGTCGAGTGCTGAAGTTCGCTGCACTTTCTGTTCTCTATGGGTTCTTCACAACTGTTGGCTTCAGCTTAGTCGCTCTTATGGGGAACAATCCTGTGGCAGTTCTTTCTGCCCTAGTCATACTTGTTCTCCCTGGCCTCTTTGTCGCGGTACGATTCTTGTTCTATCCGTATATTGTGATTGAGCATGACCATGCGAGCTTGGCTGATCTCATCAAGATGAGCTACAAGATGACTCAAGGGCACTTCTGGATGCTGACAGCCTTCCTCCTTCTTATTGTCGGAATCAATCTCATCGGGGCAATGCTATTCATCGTGGGCCTTGCTGTCTCTATTCCTGTATCAATCTTTGCTGTTGCTCATATGTATAACAGGTTCAAGGATCATCAGATGCTTTAGATTCTTTCTTAACAAAAAACCTCTTCGTCGACGAAGAGGTTTTTTGTTGCCTTTCTATCTTACTTTATACACAAATCTTCTTGTTGCAGAATCACCACTTTTCTTGTATGATTAGACATACATTTAAGAAATAATTCCTAAATGCGCTAGCAATTCCAAGGTTACAAGGACATACTCTGTGACGGTAGAAAAGCTGGTGTGCTATCTCCTATATTCCGTGTGGCTCGAGAAGCTCGGCTTCGAAGATGTCGGGAGCTAGCCAGCGGACGACCCGGCGGTAGACTGTACTAGCACCGTAAAGAAAGTGAGGGTGGAAAACATAACAACATATTCCGTGTGGCTCGAGAAGCTCGGCTTCGAAGATGTCGGGAGCTAGCCAGCGGACGACCCGGCGGTAGACTGTACTAGCACAGTAAAGATGTAGAGGGTGGAAAACATGACAATATATTCCGTGGTAGCTCAGCGGTAGAGCAGTTCCCTGTTAAGGAATTGGTCGTAGGTTCGATCCCTACCCACGGAGCCAGATAACCAATCTTTGCATAGGAGGGCCTCAAAGCCCTCTTTTGCTGTATATTTATCAAGCT
>JAYVXX010000100.1:0-5399 GCA_043784805.1 Minisyncoccota bacterium
TGTACCACAATGTCAGAGGTGTTAGCATCAATGCCACGTTCAATGTCCTCGAAGGAATACTCGATAGCATCGATCTGATCTACTGTAAACCCCATCTTCTTCATGGCATTTACGGACACCTCATGGTCATCAGCCGTTTCCTTGACATTCTTCCACCCATTGCAGAAGACGTACGCGGCGCCAATCGCGCAGGACTCACATGTGTTTTCCTTGGGTATATGTCCGAAGTAGAAATAGTTTTCCATCAGTTTCTTATTATCTATCGCGGCCAGCACTTCCCATGCGAACAGTCGTCGGCGTGTTTTCTTGTCAAACGTTTGGAGTTCTTGTGCGTTCATTTGTCTCTTCCTTCCACTACTTCTTTGATCTTATTATAGTCTATGAGTGGCAACTTACACAACTGCCACTGCCAGTAAGCTTTCTCCTCTCCAAATGACATGCCTATCTTGGAGAGGATCTGTTCCCTTGTGAGGGGCTTCTCATACATTACACCACCTGCATTGGCATGAGCACACATAGATAGTTGTTCTTCACGACACCTTCTTCATTATTAGTTTCCGGCACTAGAATAACGCCAGGTCGCAGCGGTTCCGTCATACAGATCTGGAACACGTCTTCCTGTAGTCCGTTCAGTGCATCTAAGAAATACTGACCATTGAAGGCCGTCTGGTATTCTGTTTCTGTATCCGTAGAACCAGAGAGAAGACTCAGTTCTTCGACACCAGATCCCGTGACCTTACTATCTGCCCGTGCCGTAAGACCTTCACTATTCTGTGTGAACACGATACGATTTGAGTTCTCTTTTGCCACCGTAAGAGCACGCTTGATAGCAGGGATCATCTCACTCTTACTGAGCAGCCATACCACTTTATCCAGTACCGTAGGAATGACACGGCTGTAGTTTGGGAACTGACCCTCTACCACTTTGGAAGTGACCGTAACATTGTCATACTCCACCGAGACGAACGCATTACCGACCGTAACTTTTACGTCTCCACTCTTACTGAGCAGTCGTACCAGTTCCTTGCAGAAATCTCCTGGCATGACGACACTCTTAGCCTCTTGTGCTGGATCTTCTTCTGCATCTCGTGACGTGACTACCAGTCTGTGGGTGTCTGTTGCGACGAACTTGACTGCCCCACCACCAGTCTGCACTACCATGAGAACACCCGTCAGGATGGCACGGTTCTCATCAGTGGATACTGCTGTCAGTGTCTCCTGCAAAGCACCGCGAAGTGTCAGTGCATCGATAGTAAAGGAGAAACCTTCTACGACAGGAAGGCGTGGGAACTCTTCCCCTTTCATCGTATGTACTTTATACTTTGCTTTGTCTGCCTTCACGAAGACTTCTTCTTTGACTTCCAGCAGTACGATTTCTTCACTCTGGAACCCTGCCAAGAGACTACTGAAGTGCTGGAAGGGGAAACAGAGATCAATCTCCTCTGACCCGAATGGCAGGAATATCTTTGCGATACTGGACAGAGTGAGGCTGTTACCCACCACTTCCAGTTCCTGTCCCACACTTTTGATGCGGACATGGTTTAGGATCGGCATACTCGTACGTCCACTGGCTGCCGCCTTGACTTGTGCCAGTGCTAGTAATAGGTCTTTGCGATTCAATGTAAGGTTCATGTTCCTTCTTTCTGGAGTGGAGACGATTTGGGCATCTCCACTCTCGGTCTTGATCCAGTCTA
This sequence comes from Minisyncoccota bacterium, assembly GCA_043784805.1. Classification (GTDB taxonomy): domain Bacteria; phylum Patescibacteriota; class Minisyncoccia; order Phycocordibacterales; family UBA5272; genus UBA11704. The sequence continues at coordinate 1,695 of JAYVXX010000100.1, forward strand.
CTTACTTAGACTAACTAGCCACCTTCATTGAAGGGATCGTCCTCGTCAGCTTCAATCACTGCTGTCTCCGTACCAGTTGCCTGATAAGTAGAAGCTGCATCGTGATCCTCATGTCCCGCAGGCTTGGGGCCAACTGGGTCAACGTTGTCTGCCACGATGTCCACTGTCGAACGCTTCATGCCTGTGGCCTGATCCACCCAACTCCGAGCCTGGAGACGGCCATCCAGTGAGATCAATCGACCTTTGCCAAGGAAGTTCTTGGCAAACTCTGCGGTCTTGCGCCACACGGTAACGTTGAAGAAGTCCGTCTCGTAGTTCCCACTATCATCCTTCGTGAAGCGATCCACGGCGATGCTGAACGAGCCGACAGCGATGCCAGCAGGGGTGAACTTCAGGTCTACATCTTTGGTCATCCGACCAACCAATACTACGCGATTCAGTGCCATTGTGTTAAACTCCTTGTGCTCCTCAGCACGGTTCTCTTTATGTTCGCCCACGCACTATGTGAACAGACGGATTAAGTCTGATAATCTTCTACAGAGAAGCGGCCATAGCCTGCAACTCTTCGAGTGACTTCTGAATGAGGTCTGAGTTCTCCTTACTGGCAATGATCTCCAAGATCTGTGCCTTCTTCTGCGCGTTGGCCTGCTTGAGTTGTGCCACTTCTGCTTCTGCCTGCAAAACAGAGATGACATACAGCACGAGGTCCAGTTTGTTCTGGAGAGTCTCACGTGTACTCGTAGTCTTCTTGACGAAGGACACCGTTCCTTGATCTTGAATCTGCTTGTTCAGGCTAATGGCAATGTCGTCCAGGTTGGCACGACCAGTGCGAGTGGAAGAGAGAGGGAGTTCCCACAGATCTTCCACGGTGATTACCCCTTGCGGCGTGTCGAATCTATACTTATTACGCAATGCTTTTTCGAATAGTTCCATGTTTGTTCTCCTAGAAATTGACCTTGAGGGTCCGGGTGAAGGTTCCACCGACTTTCACGACGATGCTATTATGAAGGGTACTGGAGAATCCCAGTCCACTGAGTTGGTCTTCTGATTGATCTGTTCTCATCTTACTGCCGACGATCTCCATAGTCTTACGGTGTGGCTCCAGTTCTGAGGAAAGGAACTCATTGTAGAAACCGCGCGCCGATCCGTCATTCTTACACTTATCCAGCATGAAGAAGTAGTGTTTGTTGCCCACTCCTTTGCCGTCCCAATAGTTTGGAGACAGCATCAGTGCCATGACAGGATGGAACTCCTGTGTCTTGATACCCCACACTTCTTTAGACACAGTAGACGAAGGCAGGATGGGGATAACTTCTACTCCGCTTGCAGATACTTTTAGTTTCACCACTTCGACATTACCAGTGACGGAACTCGAATAGGAAAAGTGGTGCAGTGTACCTAAGATGTCAATCTCCACCTCGAATCCTACATCTTTCGTCTCACGGCGACTGTACTGATTCACATAGAGTAGGTACTCTCCTAGTGTCATACTCGCCTTCTGTCCATAGTAGATATTCTCTACTGGTGTACGGCTCATTCTTCCACCAGCATTCATATCTACGTCCAGTTGTCCATGTGTACGATGACTGATTTTGGCTCCGTAGAAGATATGACTACCACCCGGTTCTCTCATGTGCAGGTCCAAGTCATCCGTATTGTACCATGCCAGCCTACAGCACACATCTCCAGTGACATTCCCGCCCGCTGACTTGACACGTTCCTTGATAGAGTCTGCCACGTCTCCATTGTAACTCCATGAGAAGGCGTTGTTCCACTTGAAGAGTGTCTTTGCATTAAGATCCTCTGGTGCGATCAGTGATACCAGATTGCCACTGTGCTTGTTCTCTACCAGTATTTCCAGTGAACGCGCCGTTGGCAGGATGTCGGCAAGAAACTTCTCAATCGTCACCTCCTCCACGCGGTCGAACTTTTTGTTGTTCGTGATTAGAGGCAGGTCATCGAAGACATCTCCACTTATTCTGGTCTTTGCACTACGATCCGCGAAGAGTACGTTGGTGATACTGACATCTTCCAAGTGGGCATAACGCCTGCCTAAAGATTCTAGAAGTCCCAGTTCCACTAGCTTCTGCTTGGCAGCATCACGCATCTTCGGAGTAATGAGCGCCGTGGGCCGCTTGTAGTTGGTGCCACTCACCTTATCCTCGAAAGACTTGACAGACGCCTCCAGATCTTTACCTTCCGACAGATCCTCCAGAAGTGTACCGATCACATCTCCTCGGAGACGACATGCCCATGCGTTTACTCCTACAACCTGACACCAGACGAACCGTTCCTGATCTTTCACTGTGTCAAACTCACGCTTTATGGTGGCGAAAGTATTGACGAGTGCTGACTTCTCAGATCCACGATAGAGTGAGTTCTGTGCAATCAAGTCTTGCACCGTTTCGATTGCGTTGGTGGTAATCTCTTTCAGTGCGCGAAGTGCCATCTGGTGTGTAGTAGCAATCCCTCCTAGTTTTGTAGGTATCGTCGCCTTTGGTGCGTAAAGTTCGGGTGGCAAGGTAACATAAAGGTGTTCCCATGTCAGCGTGCCAGCGTCGGTAGGTTCGTAGTTTACGTTTGTTCCCAAGAATCGTACCGGATACAGAAACACATTCTCGATAGGCAGAGACTTCACGTACTGTGCCAGTGCCTCTACGACGGGCTGGTAGCCTTCCACTTGAATGTCCCAGAGAGAGACGAGTTCTCCGTTCTCGATAGTGACCATTCCTCCCGCGTTCTTGATGAAGTTACGACATGCAGAACAATCGTGCTCAGAACGCTCTCGGAATCTATCATTGGCGCCTTCTGGGAAAGACGAGAGGTAAAGGCTCCATATTGCCTCCTTGTCAATCGCTACTCGAAAGACAGGGCCAGTCTTCATTTGATTGAACTGTCGCTGAACAGCCTGTCTGAGTAAACTGAAATTTAATACTGTGCTCATTTTGATCCTTCTTTGTGACTGGGAATTGTCAGTCTATAGTGGCCTGCTGCCAAGAATAGATTGTGTTTCACTTCTTTATGAAACTCAGTATCACTGGTTTCGTCATGACATCCTTGAAGTGCTCGAATGAATGCCATGTGCGGTTCGTACTCTGGCAAGTACTCCTCACAAATCAAATCGAAGGAGCGTTCTTCCATCCTTGCCGTGTAACGATTGTCAGAGATCAACAAGCCAGCACCGCACCTTGTTTTACAATCCCGCCTTCTGTTCTTACGATACAGACACCCCCCGTCCGCAGCGGACTTCTTGTTCTTCTTCACTACGAACCACTGCCAGACCTCATCGAAGATCTCCTGCTGCGTGGCCGTTCCTTGTTCCAGTTTTGCGATAACTTCACTCAGCATGGGGAACCTCCAGATTATTATCTTTGGCAAGTCTTTTCAGTCGCACTATGATCTCTTCTGTGAATTCTTCTTTTGGGCTGTGGTCATGTACCATTTGTAGCGTGTCGAGAAAGTCCTCATATTTCCTATCCCATTTTAATTCTATAAGTATTTCCCTACTACTAGTAGATACTCTATCCCACTGACTTTTGTATTCTTTGATCTTGATCAGTAGACCTACCGCACACTTATTTCCCTTCGAGTCTCTGTAGAGGCATATATCTTCACGGGAGCACTGAGGATGCTTTTCCACTACGAAGTATTGCCACTCTTTATTGAAGATCTCCTGGAAGGTGGCAATCCCATTCTTCATCTTGT
>JAYVXX010000101.1:0-5209 GCA_043784805.1 Minisyncoccota bacterium
GGATTGGGTGGTAGGTGATGCAACAGGCATCATTGCTCATGACAAAACTACAGGGACTTGTTCCCAATTTTCTTTCTTTGCAGCGGGGTCATCATGGACTAGTCACCCGATTATCTGCCCATTTTGATTGAAGGTGTTCGTTACAAGAATTGTATAATTGCCTTATTTACAATGATATGTGAATAAGGCAATTTTTTTATCCCCAGTTTTATATAATAAAAGAGAAAAGGTGGTTTTTGCAAGTTTTGTACATGGTACACTTATAGAGATTATGAAAACTTATTTTAAGCATATAGTAGTATTGTTTTTGTTTAGCTTAGTCATCTTTGGATCTTCAGCAAAATCAACATTTGCAATATCTAATATATGCCCTGGTGAACCAACTACACTTTACTGGTCTTCAAGTAATGTAAGTGGCTCTTGTGCAGCATCAGCACTGCCCTCAGATTGCAATTTTAATGTGAACCCAAATACTTCTGGTTCAAGTGTAATTACTACTTCAGTTTCTTGTAATGTCAGTCTTAGTTGTGATGGAACTACTCCAGTAACTGACTCACTTTCAGTTAACCCAAACCAGCCACGGTGCTGCGGGCAGTGGGCTCTTTCTGGATCACCTACTTGGAACGGATCTTCGTGTGTTGCCGCACTACCACCAACGGCTGACATTACACAACTTCCGGCTGTTGTAGCGTATGGAGGTGACAGGACTTCTCTTATTCTAAATGCACAGAATAACCAGAATGGATGCTATCTCTTTTATCAATGGGGTGCTGACACAAACCCTTGGCATCCCGATGGTTCAGCTGCTGAACCATATGATTCGCTTTATCTCGGTGTCAGTCCACAATATTCTTTGGGACCAAGTGGGGCTCCGTTGCCACAATCAGTTGCCTACCAAGGACTTTGCTATAATGGAAGTAATGATTATATCTGGAGTAATGTGACGAGAACGGTTGTTCAGCCTCAAGTACCTACAGGACTCACATCAACATGTCTTAATGCCGCAGGAACAAGTGCAAAGGTAGACTGGAACCCAGCTGCAAATGCAGATTTAGGATATTACCTACGAATTATTTTCCCTGCTGCTCAATCGTGCCCAGGTGGTTGGCAAAGGAGCGGCAACACATGTTATCCAAATCCAGATACTTTTAGTGCAACAACCTATTCCTTCACCACAAATCCTGGGCAGTCCTATCATGTGGATGTTCATGGCAGGAATGATTATGACTACTCTTCACCAGCTTCCACAGACTTCACCTGTCAGCAGGCAACAGGGAATATTAGTGTGACACCGTCTGTCTGCAATATCGCAACTGGAGCATCGTCCTGTACAGTAAATGCCATATGGAATACGACGAATCCATTTGGAGGAAATTCTAAAGTCACTACCACTAACCCTGTTGCTACTCCATACACAGCAAATAGTGATGGCGGTATTGCTCGACCTATTACCATAAGTGGGCCCCCTGCTTCTTCCTTAAGAACGATTAGCTTATTAGCCGGTGACAATACTCTCTTAAAGAGTACGACAGCATCCGCTGCCTGTACAGCAGGACCAACAAAGTGGGATACTACTAATAACGTGTGTGCGGATCCTCAAGTCTTAAGTGCGTCGGTAAATGGTATGTACTTCCCTCCTGGAACGCTGAGACTTAGTTGTAATTACCCAGACTCCAATTATTATAAGGTAGTAAAGAGTAGCGATGGATCAATAGTGAGCCAAGGAGTGGTGTCCTCAGCAGCATTGATACCTGTCACACTATTAACCACCGACAGCTATTCAATAAGGTGTCTCCACGGAAGTGTATCCAGCATCCCGACAGTAATTGCATATACCGCCACACCGCCAGCTCCTACTATATCAGCACTCAACCTTCTTGGTGGCGGGACGGTAAGTAAAGGAACTAAGATTACCCTTGATTGGAGTATCTTGTTCCCTTCTAACGCCTGCACACTCACTGCGTACGCAGTGTGTACTAATGGGCAGACGCACTGTACAGCAGCTCAAACTGTTGCTGCTGCGACACTCAACACGATAATTAATGGGTCAAACACCGACAGTGATGACCCGAGTGGATCACGCCTTATCACAACAGCTATTACGTCTATTGCCCCAGGACACAAGGATACCGACACCCCGATAGTAACAGTAGATTGGAAAGGTCTGGGCAAGAAAACATTTACAGTTACTAACAGTACGGACTTCACGCTTGATTGTGGAGGTGGACAGAAGGTAAATAAGAGAGTCTGGGTGACGACGATTAAAGAACAATAGTTGGGGAGACGACAGACCGCAAGCTAACAGACTATCAGACAGCAGACTAGATACAGGTACGAAGAAGGGCGCCTACGGCGCCCTTTCTGTTTGCTTGACAGAAAATATACTAACATATATACTTTAGTATATTATGGATACAACATTACTTCTAAAAACAACCAAGGCACTTAAAAATGAAGCTTCTCAAGTAGCTAAAGAGCTAGGTGTTCCTTTGACTACCGTGTTGAATGCTTATTTGAGACAATTTGTACGAGACCGGGAAATACGCATCTCGGTGGAACCCCTCCTCTCGTCTTCAAAACTTAAAGAGCTTATACTCATTTCGCATGCTATGGACAACGGTAAAGATATTGGTATAAAAACGGATGATTCTCAAAAGTTATTTGACCATCTTGGCGTATAGATACTATGGTTATAGTCACTTCAAAAAATTTTGATAAGAAGTTTAAGAAGCTTACCAAAAAACAACAAATCCAAGCAAAAGCTCGTATCCTTTTGTTTGTTAAGCAGCCATTTGACCCCCGACTCAATAACCATCTCTTGCATGGAGACAAAAAGTTATTCAGAAGCATAAATATTAACGCAGATTTGAGACTTTTATATGAAGAAGTGAGCGATGACATAGTTCGATTCCTTGATATAGATACACATAGCAATCTGTACTGAATCAAGGGGAAGACACCAGACCGCAAGCTACCAGACTGACAGACAACAGATGAATTAGTAAATTCATGTCTTGGACCTAGGTATGGATACAAGACTAAAGGGGCACACGTAAAGTATTGCGATTTCAAAAGATTGGTTACAATCTAAAAAATCGGGAACCTACGGTGCCCCTTTAGGTATTTTTCTGTTGTCTGTTGTCTGACAGTCTGTTGTCTGTCGGTCTGTTAGTTATCTCCCCATCTTCCCCATATGGTATACTTTTTCTATGTTTAATCTCTGGCCCTACCTTTTACGCCTTGCTGTAGCGCTTTATTTCATCTATCCTCATGTTCAGGCACTCACAGAAGGCGTGAAGAAAGCAAAGATGGCCCTTTTTGAATGCATCAACCAATCCATTCAGATATCTTCGACAATCACCTTCACTATCTGGCATTCGTTCTTCGTATTACTTGGTGTCCTTATCCTCTTGTGGCCACGACCGACCCTTCCTCTTATAGGAGTACTCTTGATACTCTCTTCACAACTCTACATCAACTTCTCGATGCAAAGCCCGGCATCAAGTAGTATGCTCTTGTTTATACTCATATTGGTTACACTAGCGCTGATAATATATCACTCGAGACCACAATTTCGTTAGACAGCTGTCGAAGACGTCCGACGATCAGACAAACAGACATCAGACTAAACACATGATTACACACCAGTATAAAAAATTAAAAATATGGCAGGATTCCATTAAGTTTAGTATAGATATATATCAAGTAACCAAAACCTTCCCTCAGCAAGAGCAGTTTGGTCTAGTGAGTCAGCTGCGACGAGCCTCTGTGTCCATTCCTTCAAATATTGCAGAGGGTAGCAAGCGAGGAACTAAAAAAGATTTTGCATCTTTTTTACGAATTGCCCATGGTTCCAGTGCTGAAATTGAAACACAGCTCCTGATTGCAAAAGAACTTGGTTTTTTAACCCAAGAAAATTACGACCGACTTAACACCTCCCTCGACAAGATTATGGGTATGCTTGGCTCATTCATAGTGACTGTTAACGAATCGTAAAGGGTCTGAACGTCTGATAGTCTGACTGTCTGGTGTCTAAAAAGCCTATGAATACCTTAAACCCACAACCCACAACTTACAACCTTGATACGTTGATTACAGAGATTACTCGGATTTCTCCTGATCATCAAGCAGGTCTAGAGCGTCTTGGTATACGCACTATCATGGATCTCCTGCGGCACTACCCTACTCGTTATGCTGATATGAAAGGCATCATGGGTGCTGCGAATCTTGTGAAAGGTCAGTCTGTTGCCCTCTACGGTGTCATGGAGAAAGTCACAGTACGAAGAAGCTTCCGTGGACACGTTCCTATGACTGAGGCTAAGGTCGTTGACAACACTGGACACATCAGATGTATCTGGTTTAACCAGGCTTATATTGGCAAGATGTACCCTGATGGCACAAAAGTACGAGTATCGGGCATCGTCCAAGAAGACAAGAAAGGAGTGTTCCTGTCGAATCCTCAGATTGAAAAAGTGTCCATCATCCCTGAGTCTGAGGAAAGTCTCTTCGCAACATCCACAGATGTGTCACTTCTCACCCCTATCTACCCCGAGACCAAAGGTGTCTCGTCTCTCTATCTCTACACATTGCTTAAGAAAGTTGCGGCTTCTGGAGTTCTCGATGAGCTTGTTGACTCAGTCCCAGAGGAAGTGCTCAAAAAACTCCATCTCCCCACACTACGTGAAGCGCTTCTGTACATCCATTTCCCAAAGAAGCAGGATCTCACTGTCGCCGCGCGTAAACGTTTCGCATTCGAAGAGATTTTCCACATGCAGGTCAAACAGTATAGAGAAAAAGTAGAAGCAAAACATTCCCTCGCGTACCCTATTACCATAGAAAAGAAAGAACTGAATACATTTATCAACTCCTTTGCGTTCAGTCCAACCCCTGCCCAAAGTTCTGCAATCACATCCATCTTGAAAGACTTAGAGCGTGGTGACCCTATGGGACGACTGCTTGAGGGGGATGTTGGGAGTGGAAAGACATTCGTCGCAGCAACAGTAGCGTACGCTGTGCTCCAAAATAGAGCAACCGAAAATGGTCAGCGCCTTCAGGTGGCATACATGGCCCCGACTGAAATATTGGCTAAGCAGCATTTCGAAAGTTTTATCAGTTATTTCAAAGGTACAGGTGTTGAGATTGGACTCTTAACTGGAAGTGGCTGCAAAAAATACCCGAGCAAAATAGCGGATGAAGTGACCGATGTCTC
>JAYVXX010000102.1:0-15575 GCA_043784805.1 Minisyncoccota bacterium
CAAATACAAAAAAGCAACATCAATTGATGTTGCTTTTTTGTATTTGTGTCCCCAGTAGGGATCGAACCTACGACCTGCGGATTAAGAGTCCGATGCTCTACCAGCTGAGCTATAGGGACATTGACACACGCGAATACTATAGCACATCGTAAAAAATTATTCTAGAGTCTGAGGGAGATGTATGGTAGAATTAAAAAACTTTTAAAAGCAAAAGTGACGACATGATGCATTGGTCGAGAACCTTGGCTTCGAAGATGTCCAAGGTCAGCAGACCGAGGACCAAAAAGTGGCCCATGAGCCTTGACGAAATAGTCCATTGCTCTGTGGTTCAAACTACTGCAACGTCGAAAGTAACAATTGAATATGTAAATAAGGCAACATGATGCAGTGGCGAAGTGGCCTAACGCTGTGGTTTGCAAAACCACCATTCGCGGGTTCGACTCCCGCCTGCATCTCACGAAGTGAATGAGGGAAGAAGCCACCTGCGTGGCTTTTTTCGGGAGTCGAATAGGGGTCGCGAAGTCTAATATTTTGTAATCAAAATAGACTTTGTGACCGAACCTCCCGCCTGCATCTCCAAAATTAACGAAGTGTTTTTGAAGATGCAGGAGCACGTGAACTGCTTCACGTGCGTCGGGAGTCGAATAGGGGTCGCGAGAGCTTCTCGAGCAAAGCGAGTGCTCTTGTGACCGATTCTCGCCTGCATCTCACGAAGTGAGTGAAGGAAAAAGCCACCTGCGTGGCTTTTGTCGGGAGTCGAAAGTCCGGAGTATGTTTTGCTAGCAAGCAAAACGACGAGGAGCGGGAGGCGAGAAACTTTTGCGACGGCAAAAGTTTACTTGTCGAAGACATTCCCGCCTGCACTCAAAAAAAGAAAAACGCGATCATCCCTGGTCGCGTTTTGTAGACACTCACGAAGCTTATTTGAACTTCACCATATTCATGGTCACTGTTGGTTGTCCTGCCTCAATCCGTTCAGCATTGAAAATCATCAGCGCAGCTTCCTCGCTCGTGCCCTTAGGTAGTTTGGCGACGAATTCAGCAAAAGCCACCGCTGCTGCATTTGTTGCATTCTTCATGACCTCTCGACCCTGATATGCATCAAACGCTTTCTCGATCCGCTTGCTTTGAATATCCACTTTCACGGTAGCTATACGAGCCAAGCTCACTCCAAAGTTTTTTATGGTTTGACATTCGTTCGTTATCCAATCTGTCAAAGCTTTCCCACCTTGGTAGCTCCCCTCCATCAACTCTCGGGCGCTGTGTCCTGCGATAACTCGCTGGTTGATGCGCTGTTCAGATTCTGCCCCAACAGCATGCTGCAAGTTTAAGTAGTCCTGGTTGGTTGGTGTCTGTGAAAGAAATACGGCAGCATCTTCAAGCTCGAACACTAATGTTCCTTCAAGGGCCGCACGGATACCGTCGCTAGTTATCCCATGAGATGCGAATTTAACTATGATACTTGCGACATTCACACTACCTTCAAGGATCCAGCCAAGGTACTTACTCACATCAGTTTTTGCAAGAACATGGAACAATACCTGAATGACGAACGCAATCACTGGGAAAGGAACGCGTGGCAAGAAATAAATGCCAGCCCTGAATGATACCCCAGTGTAGGTACCGAGGAAAAGTTGCGCCTGTTCGGTTCCTTGCTTGACCCTTCCAGAACATTGAATCATGTACATAGTCGTACTAACTGTCACAATCCAAATCCTGAACTCTTCTGGAATTCCAAAGAAAGGAAACCAGAAGTGATACGCAATCCATGGTACGCAAGCAGCGCCAATCAAGGTTGCAACAAATCCTTGCCACCAAACAAGCGGAATGCCCCCAATTTGTCTATCGCGTAATGCCATGAGACACCTCACTTTCAATGAAGCTAGTTACAATATATAGAACGTTTAGGACTATTCTTGCATGCAGTACTAGAAAATACAAGAGGGCTAAAGTAGACCGTGGTCTTGTACCAACACCAATTAGTTGCTAGTATTTCACTAACCCAACTTATACAAGGAGGAGCCATCATGGGCAAGCTCATTGAAGATACAAAGCCTGCGGGGAACAATAAGTCATCAAACGCATTCTTGGCTGTTATAGCTAGCATTGTGCTCGTCTTGCTTCAACTTTTCGCTAATATCATTTTCGGAATTGGTGCATTTATCGGTAAGCACATAGCCGCGCCCATTCTGGGACAGCTTCTTAGTTTTGAGGGACTCGACAGGCTTGAGCGGAGGAGGAAACTAGGCATTATCCTCACATGCATCCTTTCTATCTTATTGATCGGCGCTTTGCTTATCTACAAGATTCCACTTGTGCGTGATTACCTTACACTTTCCTTGAAACAGACTGTGAATGTCGATAACTACGCTGGGACCATTTGGATGCCACCGAAGGAATATTTCTATCCTGTCGCAGCTCGCACATTCCTACAGCATGGGAATGATTCCCGGAGATACATCACGTACACAGGACACGGGAAAGACCTCAGACGCGAACTTCATCTGGAAGACTGCCAAGTGGTGTATCGTGGAGAGACGATATTGATCAGTTCGGCGAGTGCACCTATCTATGCAGTTGGGTTTGAGGATGCGGTCACCTATCTGCGTGCAATTCCAGCAAGCAGGGTGACCGGATGGAGATCGTATCTCATGTATGCCGAACATCCAGGCTATATGCTCATGAAGGAAGAGCAGCTTGCAAGCATCACGTACATGTATGAACTGACTTCTACCTGGACAGAATTCCTGAATGACTGGGATTCAATATATACGTACCCAGGTGGTGATAAGTATGTGGAAGTGAAAGCCCTTTGGAATGAACATGCGATGGTCTGCATTTGAAACAGCAGAACCAAAAGCTAAGCAACTCCGGTTGCTTAGCTTTTTTCTTTTCGCTTTTATTTTCTCATGAATTTTCTTATTGTGCCTTGCAAGACTGTTCACTAGTTCGTTATCCTTCTTGTATATGGCTTCCACAATTATCAAGCGCGAAGAGTTCAAGGACCACCCACTTCTTAATCGACTCCTTGAACTTCATGATATCCCCAAGCAGCTCTACCTGCGTGGAACATTACCCGAAGTTACTTTTGATATCTACGGAAGAGCCACACCTCGCATTCTCACTGTTGTAGGATCACGTAAGTATACTGACTATGGGAAACACGCTCTCAAAAAACTTCTTAGCTTGTGCAAAGGTGAAGATATCATCATACTCTCAGGACTTGCTCTTGGAGTTGATGGACTTGCTCACAGAGAAGCACTTGCGCACGGTTTAAAAACAATTGCTATACCTGGAAGTGGGCTCGACCAAAAAGTCCTTTATCCAAGTTCACACAGAGCACTTGCAAAAGAAATCATAGATTCCGATGGCGTCCTCATATCAGAACTGGAAGATGATACTAGACCTGCTCCCTGGACGTTTCCACAAAGGAACCGTATCATGGCAGCACTTTCCGATGCCGTGCTTATCATCGAAGCAGAAGAAAAGTCTGGCACATTGGTCACCGCCAAACTCGCTCTTGAGCTTGGTCGGGACATTGGCGCAGTCCCGGGCAACATCTTTTCACCAACAGCAGGTGGAACGAACCTTCTTATCAAAAATGGTGCGTATCCGATTACCAATGAGACGGATCTTTTCGCATTACTTCACCTAAGTATGAAGAATCAGGAAGAACGAAGCAAAGATGAAGATTCGACACTAACGGAACATGAGTCTCTCATACTTGCTCTTCTTCCTGAACCAGTTGAAAAAGATACTCTTCTTCTCCAAACAAAATTATCATTTCAAGACTTTCTCACTGCTTTTTCTTTACTCGAAATCAAAGGCTACATCGAAGAGTCATTTGGTGAAGTGAGAAAGATAGTGTAGTGTTGGCAAGGACTAGGATAGAGGGGTGAGGGGTGAATAATTCATTAATGATAGTACAAAAAATAAAAAGTACTGTATAATAAATTACTAACCACGTATCATATCTACCGATAGTATATTTGTATTCCTAGCCCCTCTGTCCTAAATCCTCTCCCCTAACCATGAAACTCCTCATCGTAGAAAGTCCTTCGAAAGCGAAGACAATTGCAAAATATTTGAATGGCGCGTACGAAGTACGCGCTTCTGTTGGTCATGTAAGAGATCTCCCGAAGAGTAATAAGAAAGCGGTTGATATAGAAGGAGGATTTGTACCACACTACGAAGTGAGTGCCGGAAAGGAGAAAGTAATTGCAGATATCAAAGCTCTCGCTAAGAAATCAAATGAAGTCATCCTCGCAACCGACCCCGACCGAGAAGGAGAGGCAATTGCTTGGCATATCAGGGAAGCTTGTGACTTGAAAGGTTCTAAGCGCGTAACATTCCATGAGATTACCGAGAAGGCTGTAAAAGAAGCGCTTCTTCACCCACGCGATATTGATATGGACTTGAAGGAAGCACAAGAGGCACGTCGCGTCCTCGATCGTCTGGTGGGGTATGACCTCTCTGGTGTGATCTGGAAGAAAGTCAGATATGGACTATCAGCCGGGCGAGTTCAGTCCCCTGCACTTCGCATCATCATGGAACGAGAGCGGGAGATACGTGCATTCATCCCTGTCACCTACTTCGTGATTGCTGGCGAATTCCAAACAGTTGGAAGAATGAAAGAGAGTAAGACCTACACCATGCTCATGGAATGCGAAACACAACCAGCCAAGAAAGAAGAAGCAGAGAGGATAGTGAAAGAAGGCAAGAGTGGTACCTGGGAAGTTGTGAACGTCGAGAGTACGGAAGTATCTCGCTCCCCTAAGGCACCGTTCACCACTTCCACGCTTCAACAAGCTGCATCGTCACGCCTCGGATATGCTCCATCACGCACGATGGGTATCGCCCAGAAGTTGTATGAAAAAGGTCTCATCAGTTATATGCGTACAGACAGTACAACTCTTGGCGCTGAAGCCATTACTGAGATAAGCCAAGTGATTGAGAAAAATTATGGAAAAGAACTTCTAGAAGTTCGTGCATACAAGACCAAGAGCAAGAATGCACAAGAAGCCCACGAAGCTATCCGTCCAACACACGCGAGCGCGCGCAGTGGCGGCACAACAGATGACGAGAAGCGCCTCTACTCACTTATTTGGGAGCGAACTGTAGCGAGTCAGATGAAGGATGCCAAGTTGAAGCGTAGCAAGGTTACCGCTAACATCACTTCCAAGTCCATCCCTAACTTTTCCGTAACCGGTTCAGTCGTCGTCTTCCCTGGATGGCTCCAAGTTGACCAAGACGCACGAGGTGATGATGTCATCCTACCTGAACTGGCCATTGGAAATGAATTGACACTTAAGACTCTTCAATCAATTGAGAAACAAACTGCACCACCACACCGCTATTCGGAAGCTGGTCTTATCAAAGAACTCGAGAAGCGTGGTATCGGCCGCCCTTCAACATATGCCTCTACACTTTCAACCATTGAAGCACGAGGCTACGTGGACAAGGTCAACAAGACGCTCTACCCGACTGATACCGGAGAAGTGGTCATCTCATTCCTTGAAGAACATTTTTCATCATACATTAGTGATACCTTTACAGCAGATATGGAAGACAAGCTTGACCTGATTGCTGATGGTAAGGCGACATATTTGAAAACACTAAAAGATTTCTACGGACCTTTCATCAAGGATGTGAAGGCAAAAGACAAGCTCGAGAAAGCGACAAGCATGGGGGACGCACCAGAAGGTATGCAGTGTCCACTCTGTGATGCGAACATGGTGATTAAGCTCGCCAAGAATGGAAAGTTCTATTCTTGTATTCGCTACCCAGAATGTATGGGTGCAAGGAAGATGGATGGCACGGTAATGGAAGGACCAAAGAAGCTAGATAAGAAATGTCCAAAGTGCCAGAAAGGTGACTTGATGGAGCGAGATGGCCGGTACGGCAAGTTCATCGCTTGCTCCAACTATCCAAAGTGCAAATACATCGAACAAGATGAAGAGATGCGAAAAGCTAACTCAACCGGCGTGAGCTGCAACAAATGTAAAGATGGCTACATGGAAGAACGAAAAGGTCGCTTCGGAATATTCTATGCATGCTCCAACTACCCGGATTGCAAGCACATCATCAAGACTCGCCCGACAGGTAATCGCTGTACCTACAAGAAGGCTGATGGAACCGCCTGCGGTGAACTCATGATGGAGGGGACGAAGACGATTCCCGAGCGTTGTAGTGACAAGCTGTGCCCCAACCATAACCCACACAAACTTGAAGGAGAAAAAATTAAGAAATAAATTAGCTCGGGAAAGTAGACAACCTGCGTTGTCTACGACGTCTTTGTCTGGTGGAACTATGTTTTTCTAGCAAGAAAAACAAGTGGGCCGGGGTCGCGGAAATTTTGAGCGGCGGCGAGAAATTATCCGTGACCTTAGACGATTCCCGAGCGTTGCAATGACAAGCTGTGCCCCAACCATAACCCACACAAACTTGAGGTGAAGAAGTAACTATTTTTTCTTTTAACTTTTTCATTTTTGAGACACAAGTATTTTTCTTGCTAGAAAAATCTTTCCCTCTCGCCTCGTCCGCCTATAATTGGCGGACGCCTGTAGACGGCCCCTCCGAGAAGTCTCAAAAATGAAAAAGTTGGATTTATATAAAATACATGTACGATGGGCGTACTTTTGCAATTCGTGTCCAATTATTATAGAGTTGCTATCAGTTCCGGTGTATTCCGGTTAATCTGCTCTTTATGAGCATTTGAAGGAGAAAGACTATGTCAAGTTCGCATGACTTGGTCAAGATAGCAATCGGGGATGTTCGCGTCCCTGTCGATCAGTTGACCCTAGGGCAGCGCGTAGACCTTTTTGAAGCATTTGCAATGAGGCTGTGGCGTCACTATAACCACATGAAGGGCGGGTCACTCTTTATTCCTTGGGAAACAGAAAACTTTGGAGAAAAGCTTACTCAGTACAGTATTCGACGTAATTCTCTTGTGTTGGACGAATCGCAATATCCATCTCATGTAGATTACAACCAGAAGACGAGAGTCGTAGTGCTCACTAGTCACTACTTTCGCATACCAGATTTCAAATTGCCAGAGAATGGCATATGGAAGCTGGGAGATATCAAACTTGTCGTTCGGCTGTGCCTTGTCCAAAATGGTGGGCTATACCTGGAATGGTACGAGGGCAGCTAACCTCAATGTACGTTGAGGACTCTACTATCCCAAAACGAGTTCTCGTCAATGTCGCTTGCTATACCAAACTACCGCAATATATGCAAATGAAAGATATGATTCCTGATGAACTCAAAAGACTACTCAAGACTCACCCTGTCATCCTCCATTCATTTGGTTGTGCTGCTCTCAGACTTCTCAGTGATGAGATCAAAGAGAGACAAAAAAGAGCCAACCGCGACATCGCACTATTTGCGGACCTGAATATTATTGGAAGCACTTTCGGCATTGCTTACCCATGAACCACATAAGGAAGTGAAATCCCTTTTCAAAAAAGCTCATACTACTATGGGCTTTTTTATATTGTATTCCTCATTAGAATTCTTCTTCTCATTTATTTTTAAGTATGATACCGTAAAAATAATCACAATCCACACAAAATGACGAAATAACTGTCAATTCTTGATAAAAGTCCAACGCAGTTGGGCTTTTATCTTTCCACACTTAATCCACTCTTAATCCACTCTTACATCAAGGAAATTTTCTTCTCATTTATTTTCAGGTATGATATTGTAAATAGATGGACCAAAAGACTTTTGCGGACACCAATCCAAACAGGATATTCGCACTCTTGCCGGATATGAGGGAGCATGACAAAGAGCTCATCGAGAGGGCTTGCATATTCGCAGCACGTGCTCATGAAGGACAGCTTCGTAAGTCCGGTGAACCCTACTACAACCACGTCTTCGCAACGGGGGTGAACTTGGCAATTCTAAAAATGGATGCAGACACGATCGCTGCAGGTATCATGCACGATGTACTCGAAGATACTGATGTGACTGACACGATGATGACAGCGGAATTCGGTGAGCACATCACCAAGCTCGTCGAAGGTGTGACCAAACTCGGGAAGCTACGTTACACAGGAGCAGAGCGTCACGTAGAGTCACTCCGTAAGTTCTTCATCGCCATGGCAGATGATATACGCGTGGTCGTCATCAAGCTCTGCGATAGACTCCACAACATCGAGACGCTTCAATATGTATCTCCTGACAAGCAGAAGCGCATCGCACTTGAGACACTTGAGATTCATGCGCGCCTTGCTGACCGCCTTGGTATGGGACGCTTGAAGGCTCAGCTTGAGGACGCTGCATTCCCCTATGTCTATCCGGACGAGTATAAGAAGACAGTTGAACTTTTTGAAAACTTGAAGCCCATCTCTGACGAACAATTAGAAAAAGTGGTTACCAAGCTTGAAGATGAACTTGTGACTTTCGATGTGGAGATAGAACGCATCGACCACCGTGTGAAGCATCTCTACTCTCTCTGGCAAAAGTTGAAGCGCTATAAGATGGATGGGTCGAAGGTTCATGACATCGTCGCGCTGCGCATCATCGTCTCTTCCCTTTCTGACTGCTATCAGGCTCTTGGGGTCATCCATGGCCTCTACAGGCCTGTACCAGGGCGTTTCAAGGACTACATCGCCGTACCCAAGCCTAATGGATACCAATCACTCCACACAACCATCTTCTCCGGATATGGTAACACTCTTGAGATTCAAATTCGTACCAAGGAGATGCATCGTGATGCGGAATATGGTATCGCAAGTCACCTCTCCTACAAGGAACTAGGGAAGCACGCAAGCAAGGAAGAAATCATCAAAAAGACTGGCTGGACACAAGAACTCTTGGAGTGGCAGAAGGATGTTGAGCACCACACTGACTTCATGAAAAACTTAAAGAGTGATTTCTTCGAGAAGCGCGTATTCGTACTCACCCCTAAGGGTGACGTGATTGACCTACCTGAGGGCTCCACATCGATTGACTTTGCCTACGCTGTCCACTCTGATATCGGTGACCACATTTCAGGAGCAAAGATTAATGGAAAGATGATTCCTCTTGATACCAAGCTACAGAACCGCGACGTGGTAGAGATAGATACTAGAGAAAGCTCATCACCCAAACGTAAGTGGATAGACATGTCACGCACAACTCTCGCCAAGCGTAAGATCAGACAGCACATCAGAGAGCATGGAGGTATTTTGGATAAGTTTCTTACTAGGTAGACTTTAGGTGTTAGAGATTAGATTTTAGACGAATACGAACTCACAAAGAGTGACAACTTCGTTGTCACTCTTTGTGTTGTATTTGAGTTTTTCTAAAATCTAACATCTAATCTCTAACATCTGTCCCTCATCCCATTCTTACAAACGGATACCTCACTACTTCTTTACCTTCCACTATTGCCATATTTAACCATGTCGAAAGTGATCGATTGAACTTAGGCGCAACTGCTCCTTCATAGAGTGGAATGTACTCCACGTGCCATTCATCAGTATCTGAATTAAGTGACATTCCCGTAACCTGATATTCCTTATCAAGATTCTTGTAGTGAGCATGTATTGCTCCCACGTGCGGAGCATTTTCTGGAATACTGAATTCTTCTTGTGTCATATTTGAAAGCATAACACATATTGCGTTGCCTTCTTCATATCTAAATCAAAATTTTACCTTTTTGAGACTTCTCGGAGGCGGGTAGCCGAGAGGGAAGAATTTTTCTAGCAAGAAAAATATCTGTGTCTCAAAAAGGTCAAATTTAAAAAGAAAAGGACCTAGAGCGCAAACTTGGAAATATTGTAAAGATCCTCATTCTGCTCATCACCTTTCACTTCCTCAATTGATCGATCATCAAGCATTTGGGACGATTGTGCAAATGTCGGAGCGAAGACACTTTCGGTAATGATTTCATCCTGTTCTATAGCTTCACTTGAAGTGATGATTGTATCTATTGGTGCTTCACCTACGACTTTCAACTCTTCTATGACTTCTATCTGCGGCGTACCGTCCTGTGCCAAGTGAGTGAACTCAGTAATAGGCTTGATGTACCTTTCAGTATTCGGGACTGCATTTAAGGTGTCAATGTCCTCATCTTTTAACTTATCAAACATGCCTTTATGAGTCTTTTGCTCCCCTGCCTTTCTAATAGCAATAGAAAGCGCTAACAATTCTTCATGAGAAAAGTAGTCAATCGAAATACGTCCACCACGCTCACGCGGCTCTATCTGCACACGTGTACCTAAGGTCTCCGCGAGCTTCTCCTCCATATCCACTACTTCTGGCGTCATGAAGAGATCCTTCTTCCTGACTTTTTCAAAAGCAATCCTGCGCGCTATCTGCTCTGCCTCACGCACAGTCATCTTTCTCACCATCATCTCCTTAAAGAGTGTCATCTGCTCAGCTGGTCTGTCGATCAACATGAGTAGTGGGCGAGTATGGCCTTCCGTAATCTTTCGTTTAGATATCGCGTCCAAAATGTCCTGCGGAAGCATAAGGATACGCACAGTATTGGATACATATTCCCGACTCTTCCCCATCTTTCGTCCGACTTCTGTCCATGTCAGCTTGAATTCATCAGCTAAGCGCTGGAATGAACTCGCTCGTTCGACAGAATTCAAGTCCTCACGCTGTAAGTTCTCGATAATAGCAAGCTCAAGCTTGGCACGACTATCATCCCCAACACGCACCACAACCGGTACCTGCTTCACTCCTGCAAGCTTAGAAGCTCGCAATCGCCGCTCTCCTGCGATAAGCTCATACTCAACTGTTACTCCTCCATCTTCATGCATAGTCTCCTGGCGTGACACGACAAGTGGCTGCAGCACGCCGTACTGACGGATACTGTCTGAAAGCTCCCTTAATCTATCCTCATCAAATTCACGCCGTGGCTGATACGGATTCGGTACGACCTTCTCTATTTCTATCCAAAAAATTGATGATTCAGTTTGCCCCATAGGTGATTATGAAAATAGTATAGCATGTCAAATATCTAGGTCGGAGACAGATATATACGTAGTACTATGTGAAGTATATGAATACATGCTACCGACTTTTTACTACTTGCCAAAAAACAATAATTGGGTGAACCAAAACTACATACCCAAACATGACAATCAATGTTTCAATAAGCACATGCGGATATCCTGACCCTGGAAGGAATATCCAAAAAGGGAAAAGCTGGTTCAACACTTCGCACAAGAATCCAACGACCACAATCTGAGACCACATATGTAGAGCTTGCTTGTAGTCACGATGGATAAGGAACGAAAGAAAAGGTCCCGCTTGTGAGCGTAGTATCAAAATCAGTTCCCCTACGGTAAGGAGGACGACCCAGAGGCAAAGAGTGCTAAGAATCCTGGTGGAACCAACCACACTATCAAACCTGCTACGAAGACCTTACACAAAGAAAGAATAATAAGTATTTTTTTATTGAGGTGCTTTTCTCGTGGGGAGTTTTTTGAAACAAAGAAATAAGCTGTAGCCGTAAGAAGTCCATAGGAGAAGATACCATTTACCGCAAGTTGCAGAGGTGTTAGCCCCCAAGGTGCTGAGGAAGCGTTCAGAGTGTGAGGTATGTACGTGAAGCTGCCAAGCATGCCGAAGATGACATCAAAGGAAATTCCAAAGACTAGACCAAAGAGAGCGCTGAAAGAAATGATTTTGAAAAGCGAGTCCTCCTTATCTCCATAATGCCAATAGACGCCGAGGAAAATAATGAGTTGTCCAAAAACTATGAGATACAAGTTTAGAGGCATATTTTATATCAATCAAGTATAGCAAAGAAAAATGGATGCCTGGGGCATCCATTCCACTGACATCTCTGTGGGTGGGTTAAGAAATAGAAACTTACAGCACCGTAATAACAGCTTTCGCTCTTCCAGTATTTGTAAGACCGAGACTTTTAGCAAGACCATACGAGAGGTCCGCGATACGACCTCTCACATACGGTCCACAGTCGTTCACACGCGCATGGAGCACTGCCCCTGTATCAGGATTCTCCACGAGCACCTCTGTCCCCATCGGAAGCGTCAAATGTGCAAGCGTGTACGCATTCTGATTGAATCGTTCACCACTGCTGGTTCTCTGACCATTAAATGACCCTCCATACCACGACACCTGACCTATCTGCTGCTCTGCTTGTATATACCTGTTACTCGTACAAACTAACTCTCCCCGCTTGTTGCGAGGTTGTGGTGGACTAATACGCTCCATGGTCTGACCTTTCGTTGTAATGACCGACTGCTGTCCAGTAGAAACTTCTTCTGCTTGAATGACTGTACTGTTGGAAACATCAAAGGCATGACTGCTTTTGGTACTACCAAAAATACATAAGCACAAGACGACAGCGAAACTATACATGTGATACCTCATCTGACTCACTTTCCGTATGGTTGATTGTATTGTTATCTAAAGAACTCCTCTTACTTTTTATACCATGTAGACGATCAAAGTGTCAATCAACACAAAAGTTGATTATACGATTGACTGGATGTAATCAACAAAAATTTTCTCATTATCAACATCACACTCTAGAGTTACGAATCCGTTTGAAGGGGTCTTCAGCTTATCATCAAATATTTCTATTGTCCGTGTCTCATCAGGATAATTGCACTCAATAACTGTTAACGGAAATTCTGACGAGACATCCCCATTTTAATTTCGTCCCCATGAGCTGGAATAGTATGGAGGTACTTAAAGATAGTATCCATGGTTGATTGGTCATCAATAGTTTTTGTACTTTCTGCTTGATCTCTTGATTCGGTATATTTACTGATAGTAATAGTTGTGCAGTTTTCTTGTGGTGGCCAAGTTGTAGGGGCCATACGTGGATAAAGTATAGCATTTAAATTATTTCGAATTTTAATATACAACGACACATATTCTCGTCACACGTACATGACGCAGGTCATGTACTTTCATTTCGAGAGAGTGTATAGTAAAAGACCTATCTTGAAAAGATACATTGATTATTCAGGAAGTATAGATTTAATCATATCTCTAACTGTAGATTTTTGACCTTCTGCAACATTCATATTATTTAATCTAAAATTAAAATAATCCTCCCCCAAGAGAATAGGCTCCCATTAATTCTGTGATATCCTCCATTATTTGCTGGTCCAAAGCACTTTCTGTTGAATGTCCCCACTCAACTACATTTTGTTTATGTTTCTCTGTTTGTTCATGATACACAGGAAGTGAAGCTAGTCCCGTTATAGGTTTCCCTGTACCAGATTTTATTGTTTGGAACATTTCATACAAATAAATATAGCAGTAAGTAGCATTACTAAACTGTTTATGTTTTGGTTTAAATTCAGCCCTATCAGTTTTAAAACGAACTAACTCGTATTGAAAACTTGCCCCCATTTGATAGACATGAGCTAGTTCATGGGCTGCTTTAATGGCAAATTCATGGTCAGCACTTTCTACTCCCCAGCCAAAAATTTTTGCTATTTCTTTTGGGAGTTTCTGTGTTCCAATTATCATTTCAACCGGTCTTTCTTCAAGGGTCTCTTTTGTGAGAAGTGTACGTGTCGTTCCATGCCAATTATTCTCGTCATTTCTAATAGGAATATGTGGAAAGAGTGATAGTATTTTTGTAAAAATAAGACCACCTTGTGGGTTTTTAAACTTTTCATAAATAGCATCAAAATTAAATTTTGGTACTTGTTCTTGTCTCACTAAATATCTATCACCAACAGGTGCTGTGTATGCGGAACTGCCTGGAGTAGTAGTCTTATTTGCATCTTGTTTATTGAGATTTTGGTTAAATGGGGGCATAAATATTAAATCTATTTTTTAATTATACAATATTTTACTCCGGAGGAGAGAATCGGTCACCTCGCATATGTTTTTCTCTTCGTGCTTCCGCACTCAATAAAAACATTGCTCCTCGACATCGCCTCCCGGCGCGATTTACTAATCGCCCATTCGATTCTCACGCATGTGACGTTTGGCCACATGCTTCTCTCGGCACAACTAAAAAATGGACAGCTTTTGCTGTCTCATTTTTTATGTTGTGCCGAGAGAGAGAATCGAACTCTCATGGGTTGCCCCGCACGATTTTGAGTCGTGTGCGTCTACCAATTCCGCCACCTCGGCAATTATTGTTTATTTTCTAAGACACTCCGATATTCAAACATCCACACCTAATAGTGTTTAGTATACTAGCATACTGGCAAAAATGATGGTAGGATAGTATTCTCTTCAAAGTGAAAGAAGAAGAGCTCGGACAATTTGTTCAACAACACAACGGAGAACACATGCAGCCACAAGCGGTACCGAAAACTGAACAAAAACGGCATGCGCGCATCATGCGTCAAACACAGAAGCGAATGCTTGCGTACACTGTGGGAGAGAAGACTTGCAATCTTGCCGTCGGCAAAGCCAAATGCCGTGAAGCCTGTCACAAGGGAGACTGCCCTGTTGATGGCAATGCAGATTCATGCGTCTCAACAATGAAGCTGGCATAACCTTCCCTTGGCCACGCTCCTGCCAAAGATCCAGCTCCATGCTGGATCTTTTATACCCATCCTATATATTTGCTAAAATAGGAATGCATGGTAGTATGATATTCTGACTTTCCGGTTTTTCGGAGAGCAGAATCAACTTTCGAGGAGTTAGTTGCATGGCAAAAAGAATGACCACTGCCCAGCGGGCAGACAAAGAGATCCAAGTGGCCACCGCAAAGGTGATACAAGGACAAATGGTTACCAAGTACGGCGTCGGCTACCGCATCTCTGACCTGATGCACAAGGTGAAGGAACTCACCGGCAAGATGCTGACCCAGCAGACATTCCTGGCGGCAATCAAGGCCTGGTTCGACGGCGCGATAGCCAAGTTCAACAACAAGTATCTGGCGCCGACAACGAAGGGAATCCCGAAGCTGGCCAAGATGGCATCGTCTAAGCTGGTCCCAGCCTGAAATGCAACAAGTCCTCAACAAACAATAGTGAGGCAAGCCACTCTCGGGTGGCTTTTTTAGTACCCTAGCTAGAATGCGTACTCGCTTGCGTAGTCAATGATCTCGTCTGACTCTCTTAAGATAGTATTTGATGTAGTATCCACAAGAAATGGCATTGTGCGTGCTTGATAGCTTTGAGCTTCTTTTAGATACTCTTGATCCTTGATATTCCTTTCCTCATAGGCAATATTTCGCTCTCCAAATGTACGCTTCACGTTCGTACAATATTGGCAGTTGTCTTTGGTATAGAGAATTAGCATACAGAAGTTATTCTTAATTAGTTATTCTTAATTAGTTATTGGTTATTAGTATATCAAATATGCGAATGTATCTACCAATTACTAATAACCAATAACTAATTACTTTTCTTCTTAGACATTACCTAGTAGTATGTAAAAATGAAGAAAACACCTCACATCATAGTAGTTCTTGGTCCTACTGCAAGTGGGAAAAGCGACTACGCAGTACAACTCGCACTCACTCGTAATGGCGAGATCATTTCTGCTGACTCACGACAAGTGTATAAAGGTCTTGATATCGGGACTGGGAAGATTACAGAAAGCGAAATGAAGGGTGTTACACATCACATGCTAAGTGTGTATGACCTGGATGAAGAGGTAAGTGTCGCGGGCGACGCGGCCGCCCC
>JAYVXX010000103.1:0-4994 GCA_043784805.1 Minisyncoccota bacterium
TGATGTCGAAGATCTCTTGGAAGGTGGCAATCCCATTCTTCATCTTGTCACTAATATGCATGATTTTCTCCTGGGAACAACAGTCGCGCTGCTGTCCAATAGCCCTGACTATCTTCTTTGTGGTCCAGATAGACTTTCCAGCCTCCGAACCACTCGTCGGTGTAGCGTGCGTGCAGTCGTTCTGCCACTGCCTTGATATTACGTGCATTTCCAGAGTGGATTATGAACGCCACTGCCTCCGGCTTGCTCTTACGCTCTTGCCATTTGAACCAGAGTATGTTGTCAATCTCGTCCGCGTTCTCTTCCACTTGACGCTTGTTCAGTTCTTCTTTTTCTTTCACGGTTAGCTTTGTCATTCTGTTACTTCCTTTAGTTTATTGTAGAACTTCTGGTACTGCTCATTTTCCACTAACTCTAAATGTACCAGTTCACCTTGAGCCACCCACTTTTCGTACTCATCCACATCGAAGTTGCAGTTTGCCATATCCCACTTTGCTTCCCTTGATTCTCCTATAAGGTCCAGTAAATAGAATGTCCAGTGGCATGTTTTTGATTCCAGTTCATCATGGAACCTATTGAGTTCGTCCAGCCCATAGTTCACTAAATGAAACGTGTCCAGTTGTTGGGACGTGAAGTAGTGACCTATTTCATGAGTCCATATCGCAGCAGAGGAAAGGGGATGGAGCATTAACTTCTCTCCATCCCAGTAACATCCGTCCTGTGTGCCCCAGTGGTCATAGCCTGCCTTCACTCCAGCGTAGACTTCATGTGGAATTTCGGCACGGGCCAGTGATAATCGAATCCTATCCGTTGATTGATTCACACTTCACTCTCTCCCAGTTCTTCCTTCTTTTTGCGTGGCCCACGAGTGGCGTCGAATGCCTTGATCTCATTGTACCGCTCATCGTAGTACTTCATAATGTGACCGAGGAACAGCATTGCTCGTGCATGAACCTGTCCCAGATCCTTCGGTACTTCTGCGTTCCATGCTGCCACATACTCTTCTGGCAACTTGACGACACTTTCTTCGAGAGATGCCAGAATCGCAGACACATTCTCACGACTTACACCCAGATCCATGTGCTGGAACACAGACGGCAGAGTGGGATTATAGATGAGCACCAGTTGACCAACGATGTCCATAATGTCTTTGTTAGACATCGTGTCTGTGGTAAGAACAGGAATGATCGTAGCAGTACCTTCTGCATTCTCGCTCATCTCTGTAAGGATGTTCTTGAGTCGATCCTTCACGGGCGTTTTAATTGCGGTTTTTGTGTCCAAGATGTCTTCGGCCTTCCGACCAATAAAGATTATTCGGTTGATGAGAAGACGGGCGCTCGCGACCCATTTTTGTGTGGATTCCATTGGATTATTTTCCCCTTCTTTTTCGTGATCACATGAGACCACGCGGTAAGTACAATGATGAGTAGGCAGAAGAAATAGAGCAGGTAGACGCCTAAGATACCTGCACGTTTCATACGCTTGCGAAAGAGTGGGAGTATGTTTCGTTCCCACTCATTGTTTTTGAGATTATTTCCTATGACCATGCGAAGCCCAGTGCTTCTTTGTGACTACTGGCACCTTCCACCTTGCAGCATAAATATCCGGTGCCGGTATCCGTCATGGCGGTAACATAGTAGATAGTCACTCCGTCCTGTTCATGTTGGGACACATAACTACCATCGGGAGCAAAATAGTCAGGGCCATCTTCTATGTCACCCATTGCGTCTATCAGTTCGAACACATTTGCGTAAGTCGTCTTTTTCATATTAGTCCTTCACTTGGAGTTGTTCCAGTTCCTTCTTGTTGATGTAGTTTTGTAGATCTTGTACCACTTCTTTTGCTCTTTCTACAGTGAGTGGTTCCCATCCTCGTCCAGTCTTGATCTCCATGCTATATAAGTATCCACTCATTGAAGCCACTTCATAATCTTCGAGTACTTTTTTTGGAGTTCGGGGTGGGATAAAGTGCCAATCACCACTATCAAAACATTGGAATACCATCTATTCTCCTCTCACGAACGCTTGCCAGTCTTCATCGGTGTAGTCTTCCCACTCAGGATCAAACACCAGTGACGCTTGCATGGCGGTACTCCTTCAGTTCCCTGTGCGCGTCTTCTGCTGTCTTTCTCCTACGGGAACTGATACGATAATATTTATCGTCTATCATAGTATCGTAGTAGTTCTTGCATGGTCCCTCGTAGCCCCAGTATTTTTGTCCCTCGTAGGCCGCAAGGACACACTCGGTATCCTCGCATCCTTTAGGCCGTGATGAAAATGTCTCATGGTCCACTTCTTTGATCTTCATTTCAATTCTCCTTGCTGGTCAGTGTGTACGTTTGGTTGACGAGTGGTGCAAAGTAAGTGTTGTGCTTGTTGGTAAGGTAGGCTTTGTGATACTCTTCTCCACTGGTAGGTACGTCCAAGTGGTAGTTAAAGTACTCTTGAAGTGCCTTGTCACTGGAGAATGCGTTGTAGAGTGTTACTCTATCCTCCTGTCCATAGACGCCTTTCTCCACTTTCAGGATAACGAACTCCGGGTTCATTTTCCACCCCAGATCATGTCTGCGATGAACCAGCAGAGTATGTAGACTACCATGACTACTGCGCCACCCACTACTACCGTGGCCACTTTCTCTTTCCACTGTTTCATAGGTTCTCCTTGACCCACTTTGCGATCTCCGCAAAGGTCTTTCTGTTACTATCATTCAGACGATAGAGTGCGTATCCAATACGGTCGCTGTCACAAGTTTCCTGTACTGGCTCTACGGTAATGAGGGAAGTGGCTTCATCGGATACAGGCCACCCATTTGTTTCTTCTGCGTTAAGTGTATAGTTGGTAGTACCTCCTTGCCACTCTCCTTGTCCTGTAAGTTGGTGGATAACCAAACCTAAAAGACCTGCGGCACAGTAGCAAACATCGCCGTTTTCCCTCACCAGTCTGCACCGTCCAGTGATCTGGAACTCACCTTTTGTTTCCAGTAGATTGATAAAGAGTGCCTTAGCCTCTGATGTTAGTTTTGGATACATCCTATTCTCCTTTGATTTCCCAGTTTAACATCTCCAGTACTTGACGTGGAGTCTCTTTGACATACAGTGTGCTGAGGTTGTAGTCGGATTTCTTAAAGGACAGCAGTGTACTGCCACCTTCATAGTTTGTCCATGTCACTTTTGCCAGAACAATGTCATCTGGCAGGAACACGTCTCCACCTTTTGTCGTGGTGAACTTAACGTATTTCATTCTATCACCCTTTGTTCAGTTTGTAGTAGAGTACGTCTAACTCTTCACGCTTGTCCCAGTCCAGTCGTTGTCCAATCTTGTAGAATGGTGTGTTCTCCTGCTTGTCGAAGTAAACCACTTCCACTTCCCATGCTTCGCCGCAGTAACTTTCTTCGTACCATCCTCTCTTCCACTTACTCCAGTAATACCTGTCCACTTCGTAGTAGAGAGAACCCTCATGCCTACCCCATGTATCCCTGTTGCAGCAGACGCAGGTGAGTGGTTCATCGTAGCGGAACGGTTCCAAGTCCTCCAGCTTATACCGCCTGTTCCACTTCGCACGGTCGTAGTACTTGTAGGCACAGTAGTCCCAGTCATCATGGGCTTCGGACTCATAGGCATACTTCTTGTGCATACGGTGCGGTTCTCGGTAGAACTTACACTGCTCGCCCCACGGTTTGGTATATATCTGCCACACACGGTCGATCATAGTGGCAGATTGTACGTCTTCTCCACCGGGCCAGTGCTTTGTCAACTGGAACAACCGACGCTTGATCTTACGTTCTGTCATACCCATACGATACATCTTGGTATACGCACCGGACTTCTCAGGGTAGAAGTGGCGCATAGGCAGCAAGTCGTACAGTTCTAACATGTCCTGTTCAAACTCAGTCATGGTTTTATCCTCTTACGAGTTGTAGTACGCCCATAGCAATCTCCTCACACTTCGCTGCCATCTCTTGCGGATTATTCCTCTCCACCATTTGTAGCACTTCCTCACATTCACTATCCGTAAGATATTCGCTGGTGTGAATCATGTGTATTACTCTGCTCAGCGGGTCTGTACCGGCATGGAACACCAACCCCATGATTGCATGAACCGCTAGTACCCGACGAGTTCCACTCATCATATCTTTTGTTTCTAAACTGATCATTTCGATTCTCTTTTGTTTATTTTCACACATCCCCACTACTGGACTCGAACCAGTAATAATCGCGATAGAAGCGCGGCGCAATATCCTTTTTGCTAAGTGGGGTAACGCTATCCTTGAATCAGAGGGATAGCAAGTGACTTATCCAGTATACACTTCAGTGACAATCGTTTCAGTAGTGGTGACTTTGGAAACGTAGACATTCCCACACTCTCTACTAAAGATTCTATATGCTTCGTCCAGAGTTCTTGCGGAGATTATCATAGTACTATACCGTGTGTACGGCCTACTACCATTTATCTCTTGAAGCGTTGTCATATGGTGGAACGTAAACTCTTTGTTTGGTCTCAGTGTTTCCATGTCAAACTCCTTGATAAATCTTTTGTCGTTTTGGGTGAAGTCTATAACAATACCATTCGTTCATTGTGCCTCCTGGTAGTTAGGGTAGACCACCGTAATATTGTCCACTCCTGACATAATCGCCTTTGCGTCGCCTTGTACGTACTTCCACTGCTCTTTCTTCTGGTACATGGTATAGATTGACATATTAGACGCTTGAAACTGGCGAATGAGTTTCAGTGTCTTGTTTCGGTTAATGTCGGATTCGTAGTTATTCCAGTCCATTTCGATTCTCCTTTGAGACGAATGCCATGTTATCCTCCCCTATAAGGGCCAGAAAGACGATATAGCATACCGTCGTGAACGATTTGTTGTGCTGGTACTTCACATTCCACCATGATGCGAAATGGATAAGAGAGATTACTAGATGCACGGTAGACCTCTGGTATTGCACCGGAAAGGTAATACTCTCCTTGGCGTGGCGAGCGTATGACACCGCTCCAC
>JAYVXX010000104.1:0-4986 GCA_043784805.1 Minisyncoccota bacterium
CCTTTTATAGGCGGCGGCGCGCGCGAGGGCGACAAGTTCGATAACTGGAATTAAGTCTATGCCGGAGATGTCTTCGGGATAGTATGAGTCGGAGCGAAGCGTGAAGTATCCCACGACAGCAGGTGCGGCTGATAATTGATCTGAAAGTATGAATGTGAGCGACAAGTCTCGCTTCGTTTCGTTCCATGCCTTAATCCGGAGAAAATCGTTCAAGTAGGAGTTCTGACAATTGAGTAGGCGGAGGAATCACTTCCTCCGCCTCTCACACCATCGTACTTAAGGGTCAGCATACGGCGGTTCACCACGCTTTCCGAACGAGGACTCCCACCTTAGAGAACGAGCATATGCCCGGAGTACATCAAAAATTCCTACACCCGTTGGCTGGTGCAATTGAAATTGGAAGCAGGAGACGTGATTCGAACACGTCACATCTACTTTTGCAAGAGTACAGGCTCGTTTTGTGTTGACATTGAAGCAACTGATAGAAAGAGTGTTGATACCGCTCACATCTCTGAAGTCTAAAGGTCATAATCCATTTCTGGCGAAGCGTTTCCGAGTACAGCCGAAAGTTGTCCGGACCTAATATTATGTGTTCGTTGATATGGGCTGAGTGGCACCACTTCCTCAGTACGCAGTAGAACCACTTGAAGATATGTTAAGGCAGAACGTCGTATTTCAGATTGTAAAGCTTACCTGTTCCTGGTCCTCTATATGCAAGACATTGGAGGCTTCCAGCTGGGCTGAAGACTAGTTCGCTTATTTGATTATATTTTTGACTTGATCGACCGTCTACCACTACAAAAAGGTGGTCTGTACCTTCCTCTGGGAATTTGCCCAATTTCTTTGAGGCAGTAAAGCCCACATGCTTGCCATCTGGGCTGAAGACTAGGTTGTTTACTCTAGAATATTCTTGACTTGCCTGCCCGTCTACTACTGCCAATTTGTACATTCCCTTTTTTGCAATATAGCCCACTCGCTTGCTGTCGGGGCTGAAGACTAGCGATTGTTTTGGCATTTCATATGATCGGTTTCCTATTGCATCATATTTTGGACCTTCCTGACCGTCTACCACTGCCAAATATTTTCTTTCTTTTTCGGCAACATAAGCCACTCGCTTGCCGTCAGGGCTGAAGGCTAGGTTGAATATACGATCATATTCTTGACCTACTTGACCGTCTACCACTGCCCAACTGCTCAATCCTTTTCTGGCTACATAAACCACACGCTTGCCGTCAGGGCTGAAGACTAGTGATTGTTTTGCTATTTCATCATATGATCGGTTTCCTATTTCATCGTATTTTGGACCTTCCTGACCGTCTACTACTGCCAAATATCTTCTTTCTTTTCCGGCAACATAAGCCACTCGCTTGCCGTCGGGGCTGATGGCTAGGTCGCTGATACTATCATATTCTTGACCTGCCTGACCGGCTACCACTACCGACCGCCTACCTTTCTTTTCGACAATATAAGCCACTCGCTTGCCGTCAGGGCTGAAGACCAGGTTGAATAATCGATCATATTCTTCACCTGCTTGACCGTCTACCACTGCCAACGATTTTATTCCCGTACGGGCAACATAAGCCACTCGCTTGCCGTCAGGGCTGAAGACTAGGTTGGTTACTTCACGATATTCTTGACTCGCCTTACCGTCTACCACTGCCAGAGAACTGGCATCTCCTCTCTTTCCGGTAACATAAGCCACTCGCTTGCCGTCAGGGCTGAAGTCTAGGTTGTATATATCATAAAAATATTTTGGACCTTCTTGACCGTCTACCACTGCCAAGTGATCGTTTCCCTTTTTGGCAGTATAAGCCACTCGCTTGCCGTCTGGGCTGAAGACAAGGTTGCTTACTTCATCATATTCTTGACCTGCCTGACCGTCTACCACTGCCCACCGTCCCAACCCCTTTTTGGCAACATAAGCAACTCGCATGCTGTCAGCACTGAAGACTAGCGATTGTCTCACTATATGCTCATATTCCGGACCAGATTTTCCATCAACGACGACGGTTTCCCGACTCCCAGTTTGAGTGATATAAGCAAAATGGAGCCCGTTTTTGCTAAAAACACTCAAACCAATGTCTATGTGATGCTCCAACAGCGTCTCCTGGAAGCTATATTTGTCCTGCGAAGCAGTGTGACTTGGCTCTTCCCCATTGCAAACGCCTGGCATGAAAGCGCATCCAATAAGGATCGCCCCGAACATAATGTGTTGCATACGTAGTATCATTGTGCTTACATTCCTTTCGTACCTTTGCATGTGCCCTGAGGCATTTTATGATCTGCTCTGAATCGGCTGGTGAGGCACACATCAAAAATGCGTCACCTTTAGTATCCTGCACAGCCCCAGATGACAATAGTTTTGCGATCGTGATGTTTCTTCATTTTCTCTGGAGCGTAGTGGGGGGCGAAAATAATGTCGTCCTTGATCGAATTGGTTTTGTCAACTTAATTTTGACTCAAAACGATCAATTCCCTCCATCAAATCATTTATCAAAAATGGCCAAAGTCCAGTGTTAAGGCAGAACGTCGTATTTCACATAGTAAAGCTCACCTGATTTTACTGCAAGACATTCGAGGCTTCCATCTTGGTTGAAGACTAGAGAATCTGTTATTATTTTATCATATCCTTGACCTGCCTGACCGTCTATAACTGCAAACCATTTGTTGTCCTTTTGGGCAACATAAGCCACTCGTTTGCCGTCAGGGCTGAAGACTAGAGATTGTTGTACTATTCGATCAAAGTTTGGACCTTCCTGACCGTCTACCACTGCCAACTGTCCTCGTTCTTTTTGGACAACGTAAGCCACTCTCTTGCTTTCAGGGCTGAAGACTAGCGCCTTGCCATTTGGGCTGTAGGGGTTCGTTAAATTTTCTATAACACTATATACTTGACCTTCCTGACCGTCTACCACTGCCAACCACCCGCCTTCGTTTCGGGCAACATATGCCACTCGCTTGCCGTCAGCGCTGAAGACTAGGTTACCTATGTTATGATATTCTTGACTTGCCTGACCGTCTACCACTGCCCAAAAACTGCTATTGCCCCTTTGGGCAACATAAGCCACTCGTTTGCCGTCAGGGCTGAAGACTAACGAGTGTTCTACTATTTGATCATATTTTGGACCTTCCTGACTGTCTACCACTGCCAAATTTCTTCTTTCTATTTCTGCGACATATGCCACTCGCTTGTCGTCAGGGCTGAAGGCTAGGTCGCTTATTCTATCATATTCTTGACCAGCTTGACTGTCCACCACTGCTACAAAAGGGCGACCACCTGTCTTGCTGGTAATATATCCCATGTGCTTGCCGTCTGGGCTGAAAACTAGAGATTTACTTACTATTGTATTATATTTTTGACCTGCTTGACCGTCTATCACTACTGAGTACTTCTTAAATGCGACATAGGCAACATAGCCCACTCGCTTGCTATCTTGACTGAAGACTAGGTCGTCTAAAATTAAATATTCTTGACCTGCCTGACCGTCTACTACTGCCAATTTGTACATTCCCTTTTTTGCAATATAGCCCACTCGCTTGCTGTCGGGGCTGAAGACTAGGCCTATACTATCATATTCTTGACCAGCCTGACCGTCTATAACTGCCAACGATTTGTAATCCGTTCGGGCAATATAAGCCACTCGCTTGCCGTCAGCGCTGAAGGCTAAGTTTTCTATACGATGATATTCTTGACCAGCCTGACCGTCTACCACTGCCGACTGCTTGCCTCCCTTTTGGGCAACATAAGCCACTCGCTTGCCGTCAAGGCTGAAGGCTAAGTTTTGTATATCGTCATATTCTTGACTTGCCTGACCGTCTACTACTGCCCAATGCCCGAATCCCTTTGTGGCAATATAAGCCACTCGCTTGCCGTCAGGACTGATGGCTATGTTGAATATTTCATCATATTTCGGACTCGATTTTCCATCAACGACGATGCTTACCTTATCCAAAGTGTGGGTGAGATAAGCAACATGACGCCGGTTTTTGCTGAAAACAATCTCAACAGAACCTGGATAGAACTGCCCCAATAGAGTCTCCTTCACGCTATGCTTTTCCTGCGAAGCAGTGTGGCTCGGCTCTTCACCATTGCAAACGCCAGACATAAAAGAGCATCCAAGAAGGATCGCCCCGAACATGATGTGTTGCATACGTAGTATCATTGTGCTTACATTCCTTTCGTACCTTTGCATGTGCCCGGAGGCATTTATGTGATCTGCTCTGAATCGGCTGATGAGGCACAAATCAAAAATGCGTCACTTCTATTAGCCTGCACAGCCCACGATGACAATCGAGTAGCGATCATGATGTTTCGTCATTTTCTCCAGAGCGAATTGGTGGCGAGTTACGCTGGCTGGCATGTTATCGAGCCTGCGCGCTTTTAATTCGTTTGTGGTTTTCAATCGCTCTCTTCAGTTCGATTGAAAGCGGTTCCGGCTTAGTAGAAAGGAAAGTGAGAAGCTCGTTGCACTCTCCCACGCTAAAAGTCACCCGTCCTGTTTTCTTGGAAGCTACAACATCCGAAATTGGTTTGACCGCCTTGCTCGTACCGTCAAGTTCATTTACTGCAATTAGGAGTCTCCTTTTCAGCGGCACACCGAACTTACGTTAGCGCCGGAAACATTAATATCGCCATTATATAGGCTTATTTGAACTTTGTCAAGAAGTCCATTGTTCTTACTTGACATTACTCAAAATCAATCTCCAAAAGGACGACACTCGCACGATCCTCGCAGGCATCGCGGAGTACTACCAACCGGACGAACTCATTGGCAGACAGGTGGTGGTGGTCGCGAATCTGCAACCCCGCAAGATGCGCGGCATCGAGTCGCAGGGCATGTTGCTCGCCGCCGACCTCGACGGCAAAGCGGTGCTGTTGCTCCCGGACAAAGCGGTGCCCGTCGGCTCGAAGGTGCGGTGAGGCCTTTAGCTGTGAAGTTAGAGCAAAATCGGCATTGCGAGATATCCGGGTGTTGAAAACACCCG
>JAYVXX010000105.1:0-15290 GCA_043784805.1 Minisyncoccota bacterium
GGATTGAACTTAGATCGCAGAACTTTGCGTATAAAACATGATTCAATGGAGCAAATGCCGGTCTATAAAGATCGTGGACAATTAGCAAGAACAGCACGCGGCGAACTGGAAGCTCTGTTAAAATTCGTTTATGATGAGTGCGATGGATACTAAAAATACTGACTATAAGATAACGAAGGAAGAGCACCACTGGACCAGCGAGGAGAAGCTTAGGTTTTGTGGTTACGGTGAATGGGTTGAGGAGCCGGATGTGGTCGAATTCGAATACCTAGGCTATGAGGCGGGCGTACATCGTATATTCGTAAGGGAACCATACGCTAAGCAGGTAGCTTACTTCGGGGGCCATCTATGCGGATATGTGAAAATCCCCGAGGATCATCCCTATTTCGGAGAGAATGAGATAAGCCTAGATTGCCACGGCGATCTAACGTTTAACGAAATGCACGAGGAGCAATGGATAGGCTTCGACTGCGCTTACTCGGGAGACTATGTCCCTACCTCTGAATATTTTAAGAAGACTTGTCCTGAGTTGATAGAGATTGCGAAACGATTTCCACATCCAGAGGGCTTCGAAAAATTCTCACTGTTTAATCCTATCTATAGGAATGTCGAGTTTTGCATTAAGGAGTGCATGGACATCATAGTTCAGCTCATAAAGGTTCATGCTCGAAAATGATGACATCTTGTACATGACAGGCGTGTCGTGTACAGAAAACGAGTAAAATTAGACATGATGAGTATCGGTCCGGTGCTCATTTTCATACAATCCCTTGAATTCCAGCCTCACATGTAGTATATAGTTTTTTAAATACACGTGGGAGCAGGTTATTTTCGATGGCTCGAAAACCTAAAGAAATAAATTGGGAAATCGTAGAGAACCAAATGGAAGCTGGAATGACTGCAAAACAGATAGCCCATGGTAAAATTGACATAAGTAATTTTTACGGAAGATTTAAGGATCATTTCGGATGTGATTTTGCCAATTACGCCGGTGCCACGTACGAGTGCGGAGACGGAATTTTAAAATTCGTTCAATACATGAAAGCTAAATCAGGAAAGACGAAGGAATTAGATAAACTATGTGACATCCGATTAGGACAAGGTAAAGAACCTGAAAAGGTGTCTCCATTCGAAGATATGATGGCCATTACCCACGAAAACATGATCTTGCGATCGCAAGTCGAAAAGCTCAAGGAGCAGCTGAATGCCAACAAGCCAGAAGCAGGATAGAAGCTTTGAGGAGGCTACTCATCGTTTCAATATATGGGTGGGAGCGGTACGGTCAGGGAAAACTTACGCCAGCATACAGCGGTTCATTTATGACCTGAAAAATGGTCCACCTGGCGACGCGATGATAATAGGCGTTAACCGTACATCTATTCAGCGAAATATTCTCGGTCATTTATATGAGAAATTGGGGTTCCCATGTCCTACGGAGAAGTCACAGCAAGCGGTTTTATATGGTCGTACTGTTTGGTTTGTGGGAGCCCCGGACGTCTCAGCCGTTTCCACAATACAGGGGTCTACCCTGGCACTTGCCTATGTGGACGAGGCAACGAACATACCTGAACCATTTTGGAGGATGCTCGAGAGCCGTCTAAGTGTTCCAGGGGCGAAATTGATAGCGACAACTAACCCTGAGGGACCTGCTCACTGGCTTAAGAAAGATTTTATTGATAAAAAAGGAATAGATTTAGCTTATTGGAGTTTCAATCTTGACGACAACCCCTCTCTCAACGAATCCTTCAAACAACAGCTTAAGGCGTCATACACTGGATTATGGTTCAATAGATACATCCTCGGGGAATGGTCGCTCGCACACGGTGCGATCTATGACTGTTACGATCATACCAACGAATATGAAAACCCTTTTCCCGCACCAACCTATTATGTGGTTGGGGTGGATTACGGGACTACTAATGCTACGGCAGCAGTGCTACTGGCTGTTACGCCGAACAAATGGCCACAGATCAGGGTGGAAGCGGAATATTACTATGATTCGGCTAAGAAAGGTAGATCCAAGACTGACCAGGAGCTTGTTAGAGACATCAAGGATTTTATCGGATATAAAAACGTCTCTTCAATATATGTCGATCCTGCAGCAGCAAGTCTTAAGATCGCGATGCGTCAGGCGGATCTCCCCGTCTTGGACGCAAATAATGATGTACTTCTCGGCATTAAGACATGCTCGAAGTTTATTGGTGGGAAAAATATCGTCATTCAAAAGGGCTGCACAGTCCTAAGAGAACAACTTCAGTCATACGCTTGGGACTCCAAGGCCGCAGATCGTGGAGAAGATAAGCCTGTGAAGAAGGACGATCACATCTGTGATGCGCTCAGATATGCTGTCTGTTCTGCATTTCCGACGGGGGAGTTTGATAACCCTGACATGGGTAACTACGACAAATATAGACGTGATGTATTTGGAGATGATGGTGGATGGGGGCCGCTTGGGCCTTTGAATGGCGGTTATTGATGTT
This sequence comes from Minisyncoccota bacterium, assembly GCA_043784805.1. Taxonomy (GTDB): domain Bacteria; phylum Patescibacteriota; class Minisyncoccia; order Phycocordibacterales; family UBA5272; genus UBA11704. The sequence continues at coordinate 2,481 of JAYVXX010000105.1, forward strand.
CGATTATCCAAGCTTCATCGAACTCATCGATAGGTGCAAATGCTCTGTATGCCAGAAAGAGAAGCAGCGAATGCTAGAGAAATACAAGAGCATAAAGGAAGAGGAAGAGAAACGCAAGCTTGATATACGAAATATGGATGGTATTGATGCAAGAACCTAACTATTGGTACATGCAATCGGAAAGATATGAACGTTTGCTGGAAGCTCAGATAGAGCTTTCGAACGGTCTGATGGAGATTATACAAGAGCAAGAGCAAGTCATTCGAAGCCTGAGATTAAATAAAACATTAGACAAAAAAATTGCTAAAAGCGAGTGTATTTAGTCTTGTAATTATATAGATAATAAGGCATAATCCCTTCAACGCGAGGTGATTATGCAAAGAATTTGTAGAGTTTGTCAGCAATCGAAGAATACTCCCTATAAAGATATCTGCCGCAATTGTTATCAAAAGCAATGGGCTACGACCATTCCGGAAAAGACATGCGAGAAATGCGGAAAAACATTTCGCACTGTCGGTAATATTTGCGTTCCATGCAATCAAAATGAGCGAAATAGAAAAACTCGTTCTATTCCTTGCAGCAGATGCCAGAGAATAGGATTGATTATCATAAACATAGCAGAAGCACTCTGCACCAAGTGTGATAGGCTTAAGCGAGAAACAGACCAGCCTGGACGTGCCGATAAGCGTCGTGATTACCTTATGAAGTACAGCAGGAAGAAGAAAGGAACGGACTTGAATGCACCTAAGAGAGTCAGTACTGGACGATGGAAAACTGCCACAGGGTACGTAATGATTTATAAACCAGATCATCCAAACTCTAAGAGTACAGGATGCATTAATGAGCACACCTTTGTAATGAGTGAAAAGTTAGGAAGGCCTCTTACAAAAAATGAGAATGTACATCATCGTAATGGTGTTCGAGACGACAATCGAATCGAAAACCTAGAACTATGGCACCGAGGTCAATGCCCTGGACAAAGATTGCAAGAAAAATTAGAATGGTGTAAACACTTTCTTTTAGAGTACGGCTATTCTGTCACAGATCCTAGGGGTATAATTTGGGAAGTTACGAATCCGGAAGTTACAGCTTAGGATACATAGATCCATCGGACGTTCAGGCTAAAGATCTGAAACAAATGATGGATAGTTTTTATAATAGTAATTACGTGGTCAATTCTACCTATTGGCTTCAGGGTGCAATCGATAAGCGATTCAAGGTTGGAGATCAGCAGCTCTACAATCAGGTATACGGTCAGAATTCACAGAACGTACAGAAGTTCTTCTTCAACCTAATTCGCCGTCACATCAACATGATAGCGGGTTATCAGCGTAAGAATCGCAAATCGACAATCACTATTCCTAATCAAGATAACGGTGACCAACTTGCGGACGATTACAATAAGGTCATGCGCTGGTGCGACGATAGGGACGGTTTTCAAGAATACCTGTCCCAATCTTTTGAAGGGGCATGTGACACAGGGGAAACGCTTCTCCATCTATATCCCGACTATACCTTCGACGCAATCTCTGGAGACCTATTTACCGACTGTGTGGCGTACAACAATTACCTTATCGATCAGTACACGCGCAAGCAAGACCTATCGGACTGCAATGGCATATGGCGTCGGCGCTGGACGTCTAAACAGATGGCTAAGACTCTGCTTCCTGGATACGCTGAAGAAATAGACAAGATGAAGCCTGGAGGCATGAAAGATGGACGCTTTCCGATGCAAGCGGAGTTGCAGAACGTCGCCATTTCTAACTTATTCACGTACGACGAATTCTATTACCGTTCGACTCGCGCTGGCAAGCTCGTCCTTGACCCTTACACTGGAGAATCCGTTGAATGGGAAGAAGACGAGACAGAAGAAGAAGGAATGATGGAGCAGGTGCTTGCCCAGCAGCCCTGGCTTCAAGTAAAGAAGGTCGAGATCCCCACCGTTAAGCTAGCTATATGCCTATCCGGGAAAATGGTCTATCACGGGAAGAACCTTCTAGGTATCGATGAATACCCTTTTGTGCCCGCACAGTGCTATATAGAGCAAGATATTCAGGCGTACGCGTGGCGTAAACAAGGAATTATTAGGAATTTACGAGATTCCCAATTTTTGTATAATATGAGGAAAGTCATTGAGCTTCAGCTACTTCAATCGAGCTTGAATGCAGGTTGGATATATCCTGTTGACGTCGTTCCCGATCCTAAGTGCTTCCGGCAAACCAGTGGTGGCGATGGGTTCCTAATCCCATTGAAGGCTGGTCGTTTACCTAGCGAAATTCAAAGAATTGAGCCCGTGGCTATACCACAATCTTTACTTGAGCTATCAAATAGCTTAGCAGAAGATATCACTAAGATTTCGGGGGTCAATGAAGAATTACTCGGTGCCGCCACTGATGACAAATCGGGCATACTTTCCATGCTACGTCAGGGGGCAGGCCTTACAACACTACAAACTATATTTGATAAACTGGACTACTCTCAACGACTATATGGAAAAATACGTCTTCAAGCGATACGAAAGAACTTTAGTAAGGGTAAAATTCGTAACATTTTGGGTCATGAAGCAGATCCACGCTTTAAGTCGTCACACTCTCAGAAGTACGCTATCTCTGTCGAAGAGGGAAATTATAGTACTTCGCAACGCCAAATGGAGCTGCAACAGCTTTTGCACTTCAAACAACTGGGAATGGCCATTCCAGACAAGTCGATACTGCGAGCCGCTTTCATCACGAATAAACAGCAAGTCATTAAAGAGATGGAAGAAGAAACACAGAAACAGATGGAACAGGCTCAGCAACAGGCTCAGCAAGCTGCTAAAGTGGATGAAGCTAAAATCATGGGGATGTTTGCTAAGGCTAAAACGGATGTGGCCAGGGAACAAGATCTTCGTGCGTCAGTGCAAGAGCGTATGGCTAAGGTGCAGGATCTACAGTCTGAAGCGGTGTATAAATCTAGCAAAGCGGATCTTGAGATGGTTCGAACCATGATAGAGCTCGAAGACATGGACCTCAATAACCTGAAGATGAATTTAGAACTCGCCGAGTACATCAAAGGGGTGAATGCGGCTACACAACAAGCGACGGCTCGGGCCATCTAGGGGATTTTATGGTAGAGAAGAAAGCAAGGAAATCGGTTAAGGCTAACATGTTGTCGAGACGAAAATCGGCAAAGAACCATCCGCTTGTCCCTAAAGGAGCGCTAGCTGAACATAAAACGGCAGAAAAGCATCATAAAAAGATGTACAAGTAAACATACGAATTTTAATCAGCCGCAAGGCTAAGGAGAACAACATGGCACACAGTAAAGAATCTATGGCACAAATGCCTGGAGCAATGGGTAAGTTCAATGACGGTCACTGGGAAAAGAAGCCAGCCCCCATTGAAGAAGCAGGCGGCCGTTACGCTTCCGAGATGAACACATCGGAAGAGTACAAGAAGTCCGCAGATGGCCTGGCTAACTATGTTAAGAAACATAGAGCACAGCATTAATTTTGGGGTGCTGGCGGAATATAACGTATACTCGGCTTGCGTAGCTGACTCTAGCGTAAGATCCGTCCACCCATTTTGTTAGATCGCGTTACATATATAAACCATTGAGGATAAGATGGGTAAGACAACTAAACATAATCCCGACTACTCAAAGAACACAACCGCTGATGTCATCAAACACGGAAGTGGTCCAGCTGTTCCTAACGAGCATTGGGAAAATAATAGGGATATCACGCCTAAAGGCGCGGATAACTCTTGGGGCGCGTTCCTTCCACGTGCGGGCAAGGATCGGCCAACGCCGCACACGAAGACCAATGAGTGCGATCATTGAGCACGTTTGAGCGCATCTATCAAACAAATCCCGCGAGAGAGTCTGACGAGGTTAGAGAGGCTCTATCTATAGCGCTTTCCGATCAAGAGTACCTAGAGAGAATAAGGCGTGACGGTCACGCGATGGGTTGTACTTTCGTAATGAGGCCTGTTGAACCAGAAAACCCAAACATGTCGGATGCTCTAAAAAAGAAATACGAGATAGCCAAGGCGCTAACGACAGATGAGTTCAACTTGAGTGGACCACATCTGAAAGACGCGGTTAAAAAGCCTAAGCGAACCAAGAAAGGAATCGTATCATGATAGCAGACATAGCTGAAAAAAAAATACTTAAGCAAAAGAGGATTAGTCCTCAACTTTCTGTGACGGTACGCCCATCTGATAAAAAAAAACTTTGGGAAATTCAGATGCACATTATCGACAAAGGGCGTAAATCGATTACGACATCGGGCATCGTTCAAAAACTAATAGAATTTGCGCATAAACATATGGCCGACCTATGAAACGTAAGCAGATGCGGATCTCTGCTGGCGAACTTTCAAGAAAAGCTTTGTCAGACACCACAAAATACGATGCTTTAGAGATTGGCCACGCAATGGCTGATGACATCGATAAGCATTTGAACGAGTGCATCGAGACCCATCTTAATTACGTCGATGAAGAGGGACGCAACTCATATCGCATGCTAGATGAGTTTTGCGTGGTCATGGTAATAGCTAAGGACAACCTCATAAAGAACGTTATCCGTCGTAAGTTCTATTGCTGCCCTTTCCTACCTAGTCCTCGTCCGAATCAGGCCTGTTTTTTATACTCCAAAGCAGCAGGCCGCATAGTAAAACGGCTATGGGTACTTCCCAGTGATATGGTAATGGCGGAGCTAGCACAACTAGCAGTAGTAGACAAACGGTACAAAACAATGCAAGCATGGTCTGTGGCCTTCTTTGAGGGTAAGTTTTGGGAGTACATTAGGTATGAACATAATATTAAGCTGGTATCTCAACAAGAATACCTCTCACAGCATCGAGAAGAACTGATCCAGTCGGGTTGTAAGCTCCTTAACCCTGACTACACCCAAGCCTTTGACTTCGACAAGATCAACATTGAAAAGGTCATAGATACGCAAGAGGCCTTGGTTTAGCAAAATAGTCTCGATGCTAGGTTTTAAGCACAGCACTTCTATCGGAGCATCAGCCAGCATAAATTTCATTGTCGTCTCATAATCACTGAATTTCTTCCTAAGCTCTTGTTTGAGCTTGTCCATGTCAATATCTTTTTCGAAATTTGGGTTGATATTGTCAAGTTTTTCTATTAAATTATTGTCAGAATTCACAAGGAGACTCCAATATGACAGCGTTAAATCCAGAAGCAAAACCACCTGAAACTCAAGCACAAGCACAAGTTGACACAAATTTATCGCAACAAAGTGTTGACACAAATTTATCACAGAAACAAGTTGTAAATCCAGAACAGACTAAGCAGGAATCCAAGGACCCTGAAACCCAAGATGACCCCAATTGGAAAGCGTTCCGTGAAGCCAGAAAGAAAGACAGAGCCGAAAAAGAAGCAGCAGAGCGAAGAGCAGCGGAAAAAGAGAACGAGGTTGCGGCTCTTAAGGCAGCGATGGATGCTGCTTTCTCAGCTAAATCTGCTCCCTCACCTCAAGCTTACCAGCAATACTATGGAATGAATCAGGGAGATCAGCCTGAAGAAAGCGAAGAGCAACGTATCGAACGCAAGGTAAATGAACAGCTACTCAAAAGAGAAGAACATTACAAGCGTCAGAGAGCAGAAGAAGAACAGCGACAATTCCCTCAGCGTCTCATGAAGGATATGCCAGACTTCACACAGGTATGCAGCCAAGAGAATCTAGACTATTTAGAGTTTCATTTTCCGGAGGTTGCAAGCCTCGCTGCAGATATTCCGGACGGATATGACAAGTGGAAAAAGACATACAATGCCATCAAAAAGTTTATCCCTAACCACTCTACAGCGAAGAAAGAATCTGCAAGAGCTGATATCAACAGCAATAAGCCACGATCGATGTCTAGCACAGGTCCTTCACCATCAGGAGAGCCCGTACAACAGGGATTTCAAGCTGTTGAAGCACGACGCGCAGAAAACTGGGCTAGAATGCAACGTACGATGAAGGGAGTATAATGGATTTTAATCCGTACTATTCAGTCGATTGTTGTAAAGACCACTCCGATATGCTCGGTCATCTTTCTGAATTTATAGGTGGTCATGACTTTAACCAATATAAGAAGATAAGAATTGAATTCTGTGCCACTGATACATTTACGATAATAGGATATCGGAACGACGACACACTAGAAAAAATAGAGGTTCATGGAAAACCATTTCATGTTATGGAATGTAAAAAAACATATGTGAGGTAATGTAGCATAATGAAAAATGAAATGAATTGGAATCCGGCTTGGAAAACACTTCCAGATAAAGATGGAATTTATCTATGTCAGATCGATGAATTTTATGCGATTTTGCAATTTAATGACGGTCATTTTCAACCAAACGATTGGGGGGATTTTGTAGGAGTAAATGGTCGAGGCGTCTACCACGGGGTTGAAGAATGCGTCGTTTTCTGGCAAGAATTATCTAAACTTAATGAGTTGACCAATGAAGATATAAATGAACGAAAGAAATTAGCAAAGCAACGGAGAAAAAAAGAAATGGAAATGTCTCGAGCAGAGAAGAACGACAAACGATATGCACAAGCTTCTGCTGAAATTGCATGAAAAGGCTTTGTGATTAAAATAATAGTTTGATAGATTGAGATAGACGCCACTTAGGACTCGTCACCTCTCGACTGCATGGTACCTCGTCAGTACGGCTGAAATTAGTTCATTCGCAATGAACGCAATTATCAACTGTATAAACGAGGTTTTTTATGGCTACCGGAATCACCGGCATTATGAATATGGCTCCCGAGCTGCCCGTACAGGCGTCGGAAGACCTACTCAGCACACCAATGTTCAACTTGATCCACTCCTTCGGTGTTGATCTACATCACGCTGAAAGCTATGTGGGTAAAACAACCCGTATGTCACGTTTTGAGCGCCTATCTACTGATGGCGGTCAACTTGATGGCTCGGGCATCGATCCCGCTTCCGAGGTCCCAGTACGTACTGATATCGATGCGACTATGGAGATCTACGCCAAGTCAATCGTTACCAACGAACAGGTTGTCCTCTGGGAAAACAGCAAGACACTTACCAAATTCACAGCTCTACTTGGGCAGTGGTTGCGTGAGAAGGAAGACCTTCTGATGCGCGATTTGTTCGCATCTTCGGTGAGCTACATCAACGCAACGGGTGGTTTGAATGGCGATCAGCCAAGCAACATCAGCTTGAATGACGTAAACAACATCGAACAGATCCTGCTAGGTAATGATGCTCGTACCATGCTTACCAGCCTAGAGGCTACTCTTAAGTTCGGGACAGGTGGAGTTCGTGATGCTTTTATTGCATTAGCAAATACTAACCTCTCCTCAGACCTTCAGAAGGTTCAAGGTGTATTGCTGAAAAACGCTTACCCAACCCAAGAAGGTATCCGCCCAGAAGAGTATTGTTCCATTAGCCGATTCCGTTTCTTTGTTTCCTCTAAGGGCGCAAAGACTCCCGGTATCTCGCTACGTGGTAACACTGTCTATACGATTCCAATGTTCGGTCTAGAAGCTGCCGCGAAAATCGAGCAGAACAACTATACCGCAGTCATCGGTTATCGTCCGCCTTGGGTAGTGTCATCGGTTGCGCAGAACAGCCAGCTGTACGCCAAATTCGCTATCGCCCGAGCGATTACGAACCAAAACTGGATCTCTGGTTTGAACGTAACAACCTTCCAACCATCATAAGGAGATTAAGAACATGGCTTTTACTATTATCGATGGCAACTCGTTCACCTCGACTGGCGCAGGGAAAAAGATTCCTGTTCCTAGTTCTGCCGATTACATGAGAGTCGTCAACATGACTCAAATGCCACTAGCGCCAGCAACTCCTGTTGTTGTTGTTTCTGAATGGTTTGGTCCTAAGTTTGGTGCTGGTGCTAGCGCTGCTAACGACGGCCTACGGTGGAAGAAATCTGCTAATACTAGCGTTATGAACTTAGATACGTTCGCCACCTCTACGGCATCGAACGGTTTTACCTACGTTCAGACCGCCCCAGTAGTCGAAGCGCAGTCTGCTAATGCGATCACAGCGATCACAGCGGCATCACCAGCGGTCGTAACGCAGACTAACACCTATTCCAACGGTGATATCCTTCAGTTCTACAGCACAACGGGTATGTTGCAACTTGGCGGGGCAGCCTTCCAGGTTTCTAGCGCATCCGGTTCAGGCTATACGCTGATTGGTCTAAGAGCTGCGGGTTTTGCTGCGCCAGGCACAGCAGGCTACACTAGACGCGTCTCGAAGTACGCGGCTGTCGAGCCTCAGTTTCTCTATATCACAGAGATTACTCAGGCAACACAGGCTGTCGTTAGAACGTCTGTAGACCCTACTCAGTACTACGTTGTCGGTATGAAGATCCATTTCAGCGTTCCGTATTCGTTCGGAATGTACCAAATGAATCAGCTTACCGGAACCATCGTAGCGGTATCAGCGGCTAACTACACGTTGACCGTGGATATTGACAGCAGTGCGTTTACTGCGTTCGCGTTCCCTGCTTCGACAGCATCGCCCACAGCTCAGCTGTTTGCGACTCTGGCCCCAGCCGGTGCGTCAACACAGTTTAACCCTGTGACGCTTGTACAGACTGGTTACGATTTTACGTACCAGCCATTTAGAACGGGTGAATTTGTGCCCTATATGTACTTAGCTGGGGGAGCCCAAAGCCCCGCAGGTGCTAACCTGGACGTGATTAACTGGATGGTTTACAAGCTCGAGGCGTAGAGTAAATGAGATGGGAGGGGTGAATTGCCCCTCCCTATTTTAAGAGGATAGATGGATTGACAAGGAATGGATAACGATTCATACTAGCCCGACGTAAATCGGAGGTTGGTATGAAAACATGCAGAAAGTGTTTGATACAAAAAGACACGCAGGATTTTAAGAAAGATAATAGGAATAGCGACGGATTTGGGTCGTATTGCAAGCAATGTCATAATCGAAGCACTAGGGATAAGTATGATCCTGATGATAACCGAGAGAGACATAAAAAATATGCGGAGACTGGGATATTTAGGACTCCTGAATACCAAGAAAAAAATCGGATAAGATGTAGAGAATATAGGAGAAGTAATCCAGAAAAGGCGTCTCTCGTAAGCTTGAAATGGGCACAGAGGAATAGGGAAAAAAGACGAGCCTATCAAGAGAAGTGGCGGAAATCGAATTTAAAGCAGGCGGCTGCAAACAAATACCTTCAAAAATGGATAAAAAATGGATTGATGAATAGAGGCACGATCTGCGAAGACTGCAATAAGCATGGAAAAATGGAAGGACACCATAAAGATTATGAAAAGCCTCTTGAAGTTAATTGGTTATGTAGAAGGTGCCACATGAAAAGACATAGGACTGTTTGACATGCCAAATATGTACTTACCAGGCGTAAACACAACTCCGAACTCGCTAGTGATTACGGCTATCACTAAAGCGATGCCTATGGTGGTTACGACGACTCTGGTTAATACGGCACCAAATCCTAGAGTTAACACCTATCAGGCTGGGATGAACGTAAAGCTGTACGTGCCGAGACCATACGGAATGTTTCAGGCTAATGGACTAGTCTCAACCATATTAGATGTAACCGGGAATGTCTTTACCCTAGGAACAGATTCCACGCTTTTTGACACCTTTACTGTTCCTATCACCTTAGTTGAATCCCCAGCGAGCCTGTGCTCATTTGGGTCAAAGAACGTGGAATACAGTAATTCCACGAACATCGCTTTCGAATCCCTAAACAATCAGGGAAACTGATAAACTCCACCTCCAACATGGAGGGGAAAATGAAAAAGTGTAGGAAATGCGAAGAAAACAAGGAACTTAGCGAGTTCCATAACTGGAAACAGGGAAAAGACGGCCTTAGTCATTACTGCAAATGTTGTGTATGTGAAGACAGAAAGAGATATCTAAAAGAAAACGGCGATAGGATACGAAAGAGACGAAAAGAAATCAAGAAATCTGACCCAGAACGATTTAGGAAAAGCGCCCATGACGATTACCAAAAACACGCTGAATCGAGAAAGGCAAAGAAAAAGATTTACTGCGATAAAAACAGAGCGACGATAAATGAAAAACAGAGAAAACGCAATCTAGAAAATCGAGCTAAAATTAATGAAAAAGGCCGTCTATTCTGGAAGAGCGAATCCGGTAGGTCATATGGGAATGAGTATTATCATAGGGTCAAAGAGCGAGACGACGCAAAAATCAAGGCCAGAAACAAATTACGATATGCAGTCAAAACGGGAAAAGTCGTGAAACCTGATATATGCGAAAAATGTTTTGAAAAATGTGCACCTGAGGCGCATCATGAGGATTATAGTCAAGCGCTTATCGTTATATGGGTTTGCGCATACTGTCACAAGAAATTGCATAGAGAGGAGTAAAACATGGCAAAACAATTAACGTTAGCAACGGCAGGCGGAGAGATGCACGGTCTAATTAACACCCTTACGAATAGCGTACCATTCGACGACTTCAAGAATATGAAACCGGAGCATAAGAAGGAATTAGAGAGACAGAAGAAAGAGGATGCTAGGATCGTCAAAGCGGAGTACATGAATTCAAGAGGGAGACATGAAAGGCTTACTAAACCTTATTGTAGATATAGTGGCGACCCTATTGAAATCTGGCATTTCATTCCTGGAAAGACTTATGACGTGCCCCTTGGACTAGTTAACGAGGTCAACGACAAGTCGAAGATTATGAAGAAGCGTTCGGGATTAGTTAGTGTAGACGGCGCGGCTGTCACAGCAAATGAAGCTCCTTTGAGCAATGACGAGGACGGGGAATTTTTGCACAAGTTCGTCGCTGTTGGCTTCTAGATGCCTTTTGATCTTTAAGTAAAGGAAAGAGTATGTCATCACCAGTAGCACAAGCAGATTCAACGTATGTCTTCATTGAGAAGAAGGTGCGTCGTTTAACGGCTTCAGCGAGTGAGGCATCGCTATCCAGTGCAGACATCCAGCAGGCTGTGAATACGTTTTATCAGACGGACTTCCCATACGCGATCAAGATAGATCAGCAAAGGTCAGTCTACAAGTTCCTCACAATACCTAACGTAGATAGATACCCTGTAGATGTCAACTCTCTACAGGGATTCAGGGCCCCTGTGTACTTCGAAGGTATACAGGGGAATTTCTTCAAGAACAGGGACCAGCTATTTAACCTATACCCTAGGTATCCGACTCAGTTTCAGCAAGGCGCAGGGCTTGGTGGAAGCATTACGGCAATCGTTCAGCCGTCTAATCCTACCCAGATCACCAGTACGGACCACGACCTACAAACCGGATCGATCATTACGATCTCGGGAGTTGGGGGGATGACACAACTCAACGGTAACACCTACACAGTTACGGTTACAGGCCCCAACACTTTTACACTGAATGGAATTAACAACGCAGCATTTGGCGCATATACGAGCGGCGGTACTTGGACATCCAGCAATACTTTCTCCTTCACACTGTTCGGTAACAACGTCAACCCATTCCCACAACCCAACTTCGGCATTTTGAGCACTCAATTGGTCATAGGAGGCATAGATGTCAACGGAAACCCTATTCGCGTTATCGATGATGGCGGCGGTGTCGTTGATGGAAATGGTATCGGAAGCAATACCACCAAGGGACAGCTAGTCTTTGTCACTCAGAATGCCGTCGGAAATAACGTTTTTATTGATCCGACAATGGGTAACACACAGCAACCTATACTGCCTGGACTATCGCCTATCGGTGGTCCGAATAACGCCAACGTACCTAACAACTCATATCCTCCGTCTCCTCTGACGAAACAATATTGCGGAACGGTTGACTATGTAACCACCGAGATAAACCTACTCATTCCTGTGCCGTTACAGGCAGGTAGCCAGCTAAACATTTGGGCGGCAACCTATCAGGTAGGGCGTCCGTATAACGCTCTCGTGTGGAATAACGAGATCACAATACGACCTGTGCCTGATAACGTATACCTTGTCGAGATAGAAACCTACCAGACGCCCGCTCAGTTCATGAACACGGGTAACCACCCCATCCTTAACCAATGGTGCCAATATCTGGCCTATGGCGCCGCAATGGAGATTCTAAGGGATCGCCAAGACATGGAAGGGGTAGCTAACTTGTCGGAAGGTTTCGAGCGACAGGAAGCCCTAGTATTGGAACGACAAGCGATAGAGGAGATTGGGCAGTGTAATATCACGATGTTTAACAGTACGCAACAGGGGTTCGGAGTCGGCAATGGTAATGGGTATGGCGGAGGCGGTTACTAGATGGCTGGATACCAACCATTAAAGATCACAGGCATGAGTACTGGTCTGGTGCAGGAGCGTGAGGAATTCATTCTTCCCGATGATGCCTACCCTACGTTGGTCAATGCCTACGTATGGCGCGAGCGTATTAAGCGGAAGAAGGGATTTCGACTTCTTGGACGACTACAGAGAAATATCGGAACGACAGACGGAGCCGGTAATTTAGTGGTGGTAATCGGTCCGCTGCCTATCCAACCTGGCATAGCTTCGTTTGTCGTAAGTAACGCGCTGTCCAAGACTTTATTCACCGATCAAGGGGGCGCAAGCCCTGTAACCCTAAGAACCAGTGGACCAGGCACCGGAACGCTAGATCGCGCAACCGGAACGCTTACTATCACGGGAACGGCGGCCTTAGCCGTCGCAACGGTGCAGTACTTTCCAGGACTTCCCGTAATGGGAATACGCCAACAGGAATTAGCCGACAGCGCGAACGACCAGACGCTATTCTTCGATCAAGACTATTGCTACATCTTCAATCCAGCTACCCAAGCCTTTGAAGAGTATCTACCAGCGACGGCGG
>JAYVXX010000106.1:0-4894 GCA_043784805.1 Minisyncoccota bacterium
ATGGCGTTTTCAGCTCTCGGTCAACAGGCACCGATACATATCAAGAAAGCATTTGATCCAGATAAGAAGATCAGACTTCGCATGCTTGAGAAACTTATTCCGATGTTGCCAAATCATGAGGTGAAGATAGGGGGGACGACAACAATTGATATCACAAAGAAAGGAATGGACAAGGGCTATGGTATCAAAAGATTTGCAGAGCATCTGTCAATTGATTTAGATGAGATTGGATTCGTAGGAGATGCACTCTTTCCAGGTGGGAACGACTACCCTGCGATGGAAATTGGCCTTCATTGTGTGGAAGTAAAAGGGCCGCATGAGACGGAGGCACATATTAGGAACTGGGTAAAAGCATAACTTAAAAGCTGCCACCACAGGAAAAGCTCTGCAAGATAGCTTTTTAATAAACGTCATAGTAGTGTAGAAGGGTACAGCACATTCATTTCACAAGGAGGTTCTCATGAATACTGAATTAGTAGGTGCTGTCAAGCGCCTTCCCAAGAAATTGTGGATCTTAGGCAAACGCATGGCAAAACTTGCCCGTGTATCAAACGCCTATTTGCGAACGGCCCATTCTTACAGGATGAAATTTGCCAAATTGGAACAAGAGCGGGATGAAAAACTTAATGCGATAAAGTTGGAGCAGCACGCAATCATCGAGAGCATTTTCTCAGTCGCCACGGAGCAAAAACAGGAAATCATGAAGAATGGCAAGTCAGTAACACTTTCAACGGGACAAGTTGGATGGCGAGCCATTACTCCTTCCGTTCTAGTTGAAACAGGGCATACAGAAAGGAGCGTCATCCAATGGCTTAAGTCCCATCGTCAAAAATACCTGCGCTCTACTCCAAAGTTAAACAAAGAAAAAATCCTTCAAGACCATCGGGATGGGGTATTAAGAAAAATCCCAGGCCTGAGGATCACTGAAGGGACAGAATTCTTCATTTCACTCGCTCCGCGTGGTAAGGATAAGCCGGAGACAATCGTTATCAATATCCCTTCATGACAGAAGCGGTCCGCATGGACCGCTTTTTATCTTCCAATGTGACAGCAATAATACTAAACAGACCACCCGTTAGTCAAAAAATGTTTAGTCCTACGTCTGCTAACTCCGGACATCTTCATCGCTCTTCGCTCCTTGAGATTCGCGAAGCTGAGAAATTTTTTGAGAGAAGTGTAGTAGACCTACATTGACCGAAAAAAATATCTCGGCGACAAAGTAGATGTAATATTTTTTTGACTAACGAGCAAATTCTATGGAACGAGATTCACGTATAACATGAATCTTAATTTCCCCTGGGAATCTGAGCTCCTGCTCCACTCGAAGAGCAATGTTGCGCGCGAGCTCTCGAGCTTCCAAATCATTCACAAGCAGAGGGGAGACGAATACTCGTATCTCTCTGCCCGCTTGGAGAGCGTATACCCTCTCAATGCCTTGAAATGACATTGCAAGGGCTTCCAGATCAGAAAGACGCTGGATGTATCGGTCTACTGTATCCCTGCGCGCTCCGGGCCTTCCTCCACTGATAGCGTCCGCCACCTGCACGAGCACACTCTCGACAGTTTCATATGGATATTCTTCATGATGCGCTTGCATAGCGAGGATGACACGTGGATCAATCCCATATTTAGCTAATATCTTCCTACCAATCTCAACGTGTGTCCCTTGTATCTCATGGTCTACAGCCTTCCCGATATCATGCAGGAGCGCACCCGCTTTAGCCACGTGCACATCCGCTCCAAGTTCTTGTGCTAAAACTCCTGCAATATGTGCCATCTCAATAGAATGGTCTAAAACATTCTGTCCATAACTCGTACGGAAATAGAGTCGTCCGATTATTGGAATCAACTCTTCCGGAATAGAAAGAAGCCCACACACAAGTACTGCCTCTTCTCCTTTCTTTCGCATGAATACCCCAATATCCTGTTTTGCCTTCAGAAGACACTCTTCAATCTTCACTGGCTGTATACGACCATCCTTGATCAACATTAGAAGAGCATTCACCGCGATAGCACGTCGTACCGGATCAAAGCATGAGACAACAATACCATTTGGGACATCGTCCATAAGAAGCTCGACTCCTGCCATGCGCTCGAATGTCTTGATGTTGCGGCCTTCCTTACCGATGACTTTTCCTTTGATATCCTCATCCTCGATGATAACTGTAGAAGACATGAATTGAGCAATCTGACCGTTCCCAATACGATAAATACTACTTACCAAGATATCCTTGGCCTTTTCCTGTAACTTCGCTTCACCGTCACGAGCTAACTTCAAGACGCGTGATTGAAGATCTTCTTCTGACTCATGAGCTATCTTCTCCAAAAGCAGTCGCTGAGCATCTTCGTGCGTGAGGCCTGCGACTTTTTCTAATTCCTTCGACACAGACTTTTCTTTTTCTTCAATTTTGTCTTTCAAATGTTGAAGTTCTTTTCCTTTTTCACGAAGCGAAGCGAGCTCACGCAGAAGATCAGCGTCTTTCTCTCTCTGATCTTGTTCGCGTTTATCAAGACGCTCCTCCTGCTTGCCGATTCTCTCTTCGGTCCTTTTCATCTCTTCACGAAGCTCGCTTGCTTTAGTAAGGGCGTCGTCTTCTATAGCGCGAGCATCACGCTTAGCTTGAAGAATAAGTTCTTCGATATCGGATTCTATCGTTCCACGGCGAAGTTTCGCCACATAATGACGAATTATATATCCAGTTGCGCCCCCAACGATAAGTATGACAGCGCCTTCTGTGAGAAGTACTGTAGTGTTCATGTTATTTTGATGCCTTCGGTTTAAGGATAGCGTCTACGATTCCATATTTCTTGGCTTCATCTGCTGACATCCAGTAATCACGGTCACTATCCTTCTCAATCTCCTTCTTTGTTTTTCCCGTTGCGTCCACAAGCATTTCGTAGAGCTTATCCTTCAATCGTATGATGTGCTTTGCAGTAATCTCAATGTCAGAAGCTTGGCCCTCCACACCAGTAAGTGGCTGATGAATCATAACTTCTGAATTTGGAAGCACAAATCGCTTGCCTTTCTTTCCTTGTGAGAGAATCATAGCTCCCATTGAGGCGGCCATGCCAGTACATACAGTAGAAACATCTGGCTTGATGTGATGCATGGTATCGATAATCGCCATACCAGCCTGAATACTCCCACCAGGGGAGTTGATATAGAGAGTGATATCCTTCTTCGGGTCTTCTGATTCAAGGAAAAGAAGCTGAGCCACTACAAGTGAAGCAGTATTCTGATTAACCTCATCATGGAGGAAAATGATACGTTCTTTAAGTAGGCGAGAGTAAATGTCATAGGCACGTTCACCAAACTGACTTTTTTCAATAACGGTAGGAATAAGCATAGGGAGAGTTATTAGTTATTAGTGGGTACAAAACCCATATAACACAAAACTAAAAACTAGTTTCATTAATTTCAGTAATAAATAAGTCGGAAAACAAAATCAAAATACAAATGGTCGGATGGTCGCTTCTTTCGTATCGGGAATTATCTGAACTATACCATAAAGGGTATAGATACGCTCGCACTTGTCTGACACTACCACAAAGAATATACTAGTACAAAATTACTAGATTAACCGCTGAGACGAACGATTAGAACACTCAACTCTGAAATACCCTATGAACCAAATTACACCGACTTTTAGCGTAACCGATACTGGATTCCTGCTTTCCGCTGACAATAGTAACTACGTCATGACGTGGGTTAATGGAATGCTAAAAGTCACTGGACCGGACACATGCTATTATCTTGTGGAAACTTTGAGAGGACTTGAGCAAGCCAACTGCGCTCTCACAACATTTAGTCTTATAATGGCGAATAACTAGCGCTTATTTACCAATAAAATCCTTATTTAATATGCATTTTATTGGTATGTACTGCTTGACAAGTAGTACTTAATATGATATAATTTAATCATAGATACATCAATCCCGACGTATCACAAGCTCTTATACAATTGAAAGGTTTCTCATGAATTACATGAAATACATAGCCTGTGCAGGAATGCCTGCGTTTCTGGTAATTTCCATTGGTTCGATGTACCGAGGCAATTACTTTGTGGGCGTTGGATCAATGATTCTTGTCGTGTTCTTCGCGACGTTCCTTTCTCCAGGTTTCTGGGGTGGGGCGCCTCGTGTGCTTGGCAGAATCGCAAGACCTGCGGCAGCAGGGTTCCGCACAATAGGGAGACACCTTGGGAGAAGGTTTGGCGCAGAACCAGCTTTCTCCTCGGGAAGTGCTTTATTGATTCTTGGATTGGTCCTGCTCCTCGGCTGGCTAATCTGGGGAATGGACCTTCAAGCGCCGTATTATGGTGCCAACTGGGTCCTTCAACTAGTCGGATTACTCATCCTGGCAAGCATCGGATGTTTCATCACCTATGCAAATGGGTGGGGGGCACTCAGAACTTTCCTCGGAAACCATTGGGACAAGATTGGTGCTATGGTCTCTCTCTTCTTCCTGGTCATTGCAATTTGCTTTGACTGGGGTACCAATATGACGCTCTTGCTTGGTCTAATCACCATAAAAGATGCTGTCCTCTACTGGTTTTTGGCAACCATAGGGATGATAGCCATTACCGTCATCAACATGCTAAACGCCTGGGACAAGGTTGGCAAAGCCATTGGAAAGTCCATCGTTTGGGTCATTTCGACGGCATTCGGCGGAAAGGGGTTCGCGAGAGCTCTCATCTTCGATGGATTCCTAATCTTCTGCTATGGGGCTCATGTTTGGCTTTACCTTGATTCTCTATGCTGGCAAATTCTAACCGTGGATGTTTGTGGTAAAACACAAGCAGCACTGCTTGGGTTTAGCGGGGGAATCATGATGATATGGGGAAGCGCATATCCAAACCGGTCCAAGTGAGGGTGAAACGTGTCAATGATGCAT
>JAYVXX010000107.1:0-4888 GCA_043784805.1 Minisyncoccota bacterium
AACTGCATGGATGTTGAAGTCACTCAGACTGATTTGGTCTTCGGTTAAGTTTTTCCAAACATGTTTCGGCAAGATGCCAATCGCGAGAGTTTCCATAAAAAGTGGAAAGGGTTTCTTTAAGATAAATGTCACCTGGTTCTCGGCATTTTTTTCTAGGGTGACACCCTCCCATGCAATTCTATATGGACTTTTAATAAGAGGATTTTGAATCATATTGATGGTATAGAGGATGTCATCTGCAGTGACTTTTTCTTTGTCGTGGAATGTTGCTCCTTTTTTAAGGGTAGCGATATATCGGAGTCCATCCTCACTTTCAGTCACTGACTCTGCCATATCAAGCACAACAAGTCCCTCAGCGTTCCTCTTGGTGAGACCAGCAAATACAAGTGCTGTCAAATCCTTATCTTGCTCGGTGGATGCTAGTACAGGATTAATGAAGCGTGGTGTTCCGATGATGCCTTCATGTATCTCTCCACCGTAGGTTGGTACAGTGATAAGGAAGCGTTGATTAAAGAAAACGATTGCAGAAAAAAAGAACAGTATGGATATAGAAAACAACAACCAAAAGAGTAATACTTTTCCAGGGGAGAGGGATGTATAGATACGAAAGACTTTCTCTTTCGTGGTCTGTATTTTTTGTACGTAATGTGATGTGTCCATAGTGAAATTCACGAAGGACTACCTACTGGCTTGTGTCTCTTACCGAATAACGACAGGATAAAGAAGAGAAAGTGAAAAAACTATCGCCGTGATGATTGTAAAACGATGAAGGGTCTTCTCTACTCCTCTCTTTTCAAGTGATGCTCCAGAACCACCATCTGCGCCAAAGGCACCGGACGCGTCAGTGTTAGCTCGTTGTATGAGTACGAGGGCAATAAGGAGAATCGCTAAGGGTATCTGCACGTGCACAATAGATAGCAACTGAAACATGAGAATAGTCTAGCATAAATGGCAGTTCTCTGCAAAGGTGTTGCGTGTCCAAGATAATGGTTATCTTTATTAGGATCAAGACTAAAGAACGCTGAGCTGACGCCATAGCGGAGTAGACGCAATCCTTTAGGTTGCTCTAGTTACACATCTTCGCTATTTAACATGTTTTGACTACACTAGGACTTACGCACTTAGATGAAATGAACGAAGCAACAATGATTTTTAAGGAGGTGTATGAGTAGTACACTGACGAAAAAGTCAGATGTTTCGACAAAGAAGGTCACCACGTGCGTAAGTCCTATACACAACATGAACTCGCTTCATATCACAGGCTTACGACACAGAAGGATTTACGCGGACTAAAGTATGGTTTAGGGTAAGGGGTAGTCCTCTAAAAATAACTGCTATGACTTGCTTTCGAGTAATTTGATTTCGTCAATAACAATCGTTTTCTCACCGTTTCTAGTTGCGGTCTTCCCTCGAACTAGAAGAGGTGTATCGAGGGTGACAATGTCCTTGTATCGCTTGTACGTTTCCGGAAATACTGCCACTTCGATGGAACCATCATAGTCGCGAAGTGTGAGAAGTGCCATCTTGTCACCTTTCTTGGTGACTGTAGTACGGATATTTTCGATGATAATCGCGAGAGAGACTTCCTTACCATCCGGTATCTGAGAGTGAACTTTTTCGATATTTACCTTCCTCTCTTCAATTGTAGTTTTCCATGGGTCAAGTGGAAATCCTGATATGAAGAGACCAAGGAGTTCTTTTTCCCAAAAGAGTTTTTGCTTCTGTGTCGCTGGAGTTGCTTTCTTCATAACAAAAGATGAGTCGGGTGTTGTAGCAAAAAGACTATCCTGAAGTATGTTGTCTTTAACGACATGCTTATGGAATTCAAGAATGCTTTCTACATTCGCAAGGATTTCGTTGCGCTCAGCGAACACGTCGAGCGCTCCGCACATGGTGAGCGCCTCAAGGGATTTTTTATTTAGGTTCTTGTGCGTGACTCGACGGATAAAGTTTTCAAGTGAAGTGAAGGGTCCACCTTTTTTCCTTTCCATGATGATAGCATCTCCGATGTCAACCCCAAGATTTTTTATCGTATAGAGACCGAAACGAATCTCTTCCTTACCTTCCTTATTTGTAATGACTGTAAACCCCCCGTCACTATGGTTCACCTCCGGAGGAAGGATGACAATGCCCATGCGCTTACATTCCGAGACGATTTCAGCAATCTTTTCGATATCACCACTTTCATTCGATAGGATTGCGGTCATATAGGCCACAGGGAAGTTAGCCTTCATGTACGCAGTCTGATATGCCACACGTCCATAGCTTGCTGCGTGGGCTTTGTTAAAACCATATGCTGCAAAGGGCTCAATCAGCGACCACAGTTCCTGGCCTTTCTTGGCAGAGAGGCCGTGTTCCAAAAAGCCATCAAGCAACTTTTTCTTCTGGTCCTGCATCTCCGCAGGAATCTTTTTACCCATAGCCTTTCGTAACTTGTCTGCTTCAAGCCATGAATAGCCTGCGAGATGAATAGCGATGAGCATCACATCGTCCTGATAAACGATAACTCCGAAGGACTGATCAAGTATTGGCTCCAGTCGTGGATCAAGATATGTGACAAGGGAAGGATCATGCTTGCGCTTGATGTACTCAGGAATCATTTCCAGGGGTCCAGGGCGATAGAGGGCAACCATGGCGTTGATATCAAAAATAGTACTCGGCTTCAGTTCTTTCAGGAACCTTGTCATACCGGATCCGTTGAGTTGGAACAATCCTCCTGTCTCACCACGAGCAAGCATGGAAAACGTCTTCTCATCTAAAAGTGATATTGCTTCGATATCGACATCAATACCATACCGGTCTCTAGTAATAGCAATAGCATCTCCGAGGATGGTTAGGTTCCTAATTCCTAAGAAGTCAAACTTCAGGAGTCCTGCATCCTCGATGGTGTACATGTCGTATTGGGTGATAATCTTCCCACCCTTCGGGTCTTTTTGAATTGGACTGAACTCCCAAAGAGGCGCTGGGGAAATGACTGTACCAGCGGCATGGACAGAAATGTGTCTAGCACACCCTTCTACTTTCTGTGCCATGTCGAGTATTTCCTGAGTCTCCCTATCAGTATCGTACATCTCTTTGAGTTCCGGAATTTCGAGCAGTGCATTTGCAATCGTAACAGGAAAGCCTTGACGAGGTGGGGGGATCATCTTACTGATACGGTCACCAACTATGTAGGGGTATTTCATGGCACGTGCGACGTCCCGTATGGCACCACGCGCCATCATTGTTCCAAAAGTTCCTATCTGTGCCACATTATCAATACCATATTTTTTGCGGGCATAGTCAATCACCTCATCTCTTCTTGTGTCCGCATAGTCCATGTCGATATCAGGTGCTGAAGGTCTTTCAGGGTTAAGAAATCGTTCAAAAGGGAGTTTATAGGCCAAAGGGTCACATTTGGTCACCTGCAACAGATAGGTGACTAGCGACCCAGCAACCGAACCTCGAATATTAGTAAGAATATTATTCTCACGGGCATAACGAAGAAGGTCATGTACGACTAAGAAGTATGGGGAGTAGCCTTTATCCTTAATGACTTGTAGTTCATAATCAAGTCTTGTCTTGATTTCTTCGGTAAGCTCCATCTTCCTTACATCTAAACCTTCATACGCAAGCTCGCGAAGGTCCTCATCATATCCGTTCTTGTACTCAATATTAGGAAACACCCACTCCCCTAAAGGGATTTCAAGGGTGCAGAGTTCAGCAATTTTTGAACTATTCTCCAGTGCTTCGGGTATGTCTTTAAAAAGAATACTTTCATGAGGCTTACTTTCGAAAGCAAAAGTATCTTTTTGGAAAAGATGTGTGTATTCATCGGAAGAATGCTCATCTCCATGAACAAGATATAAGATTTTTTGTGCTTGCTTATCTTGGATAGTCGCATAATGGGTGTTCCATGTTGCGACAAGGGGCGTATCAGTAGATGTGGCAAGCTCTATGGTTGCTCGGTGAATTGCTTCAGCGTTATCAGTATTTCTCTGAGGGTTTACTTCCAAGTAGTAAGAATCAGGAAAGTTTGTCCGATAAAAAGTAAGTCGCTTCATAGCTTCAATCTTGTCGATAATGAGTAAGTTATTGACATCACCCCAAATACCACCAGAAATGAGCAATAAGCCTTCCTTATGGTTAATCAAGATAGTATCAGTTAAAAAAGGTTCCACTGGGTTTTCCATATTTACAAGAGACGTGATATGCATCAAATTCTTGTAGCCAGTAAGGTTTTTGGCAATAAGAACAATTTGGAACCTTCTCTCGTTATAGAGAATAGAAAACTCAACACCAATTATCGGCTTGATCCCCACCTTTAAACATGAACTATAGAATTCAATAGCCCCGTACATATTACTGTAATCGGTAATCGCTAAAGAGGTCATCCCGGCATTCTTCGCCTCCTTTACCAGATCAGGTATTTTCGGGAGAGCTTTCAGAAGGGAGTAATGAGTATGGTTTCTAAGGTGGACAAACATAGTAATATAAGTGTAACAGAGGGACTATTTTATTTATAGGAACTATATCTAAAATACTCTTAATAAGGGTGCAAAGTATCAGGTATAATTATACTTTAATACTTTTAAATAACTATTAGACATACTTATTTTAATCTAATATTATTTTATTTATCAACATGTTTTCAATTATTAGTATAAACAGAATGTTAATTAAAGTATTAAAATAAAAACAAAATAAATATACGGTTTACGTGTTTAAAAGTATTTACAAGAATTAGTTGTTTTTGTTTAGATTTTTCAGTATTATCTTTATCTCATAACTAAAATAAGATTATATTAGTAATAGAAAATAGACTGTTTAATATTATAATAAAAAACTCTAATATATTTTTACATATAAAAATCAATTAAAACATAACTATAATTAACTAATAGTTAAT
>JAYVXX010000108.1:0-14964 GCA_043784805.1 Minisyncoccota bacterium
ATAGCTCAGTTGGTAGAGCCGTTGTCTTATACACAACTGGTCCCTGGTTCGAGTCCAGGTGGGCGCACCCTTAAAATCAATTGAGGTTAAGAAAACTTACCTGGACATGTCTAATATATGCCAGTGTGAGGTAGTGTAAATTTACATCTTCATACAAAACAGTACATGTTCCTTGCCCAAACTGGCCTTTATACGAAATGCCTTCCGTAGTATTATTTTTTATATGAGGTTTCCTGAATTGTTTTTTAGGTATGCAAAGTTCCTTACTCCAAAAAGCAATCTGTTTTTCGATATTCATATCAGTATAGAGATGCAACTGTACTTTTATCTTTTCTTTTCTTACAGTTTGTAAGTGAAGCCACTGTATGAAAAGTTTCAGGATAAATGGATTTGTATTAGTTACAGCAGTCGTTCCTTTTGTAGTCTTGGACCCTTCCCCCATGTACAGAAAGATTCCTCCTATAAATAAGTCTCTTTTTGTAAGCATTCCAATATTTGATTTTGCTTTTTTGAACACTAATTCTAACCTCTCTTCTTTCTTTGTACTCATTGTATTACGATAACGTTCTATCCTTTTCGGATTGTGATCTCTCAATTCTCTAATTCTTTCTTCACTAAGAGGCATATCTTTCAACCAAAGACTTAATGTGCTTTTACTAACACTAAGCTTTAATTTAATCTCTGAGTAGCTCATGCCTTTTTCTCGCAGATCAAGTGCTTTTTGTTTTAAAATTTTCTTTGCCATACTGTACCTCTAGTATACAATTGATATAACTATACTTATAACTTAGATATCCCCAACAAGATTGACTGGTGCACAACAAATCTTTACAAGGAAAGGAAAAGTAGTACCATACGTAACAGGTGCTCTTCGGGTGAAAAGCGCCACAACAGAGAAGATCAGGAGAAAAGCATATGACTGACGTGAATCAGAGTTATCCGGGCGAGGGTCTAGCACTCCTAGCCCAATGTAGTACGTGGCAGACTGGAGTGCCGGAAAAAATAATGCATGTTGCACAAACAGTACCGGCGCCCCGTATCTCGGACTCGCAAGTAGAAGCGGCTTTTGAAAGTCCTGCCGGACAACTCGGCGACAGAGCACATAACTTATGTGCCCGCTCTTGGTGAAGTAACCCTTCATCCAAGAAGAAGAAAAAGACCACTCTCACACGGGTGGCCTTTTCATATGTTATACACTTTTATTTCTTTACTTCACTTGGGCAAGGAGTACCATTATAGATAAGAGTTCCTGAGATTAACCCAGAGAGGAGATAACATGTGCTACTGCATCATTGGCGACCCTCAATGTCTGGGTTTCATCCAAGCCCATACATGCCCATCGATTGTAAAGAAAAACCCAGTCTGCATGAGCAGACGCTATGCCTTGAGCGAAATTTCCATCGCCGTCGAGAAAGATATCGTGCAAGCAATTGCGAACGACCGGCGGCATCCGCTATCACAGCATCAGATGCAAGCGCAATGCGCTATCAGTGACTTCGAATAAGTCACTGAACAAAAATCCCATACCGTGTGCGGGGATTTTTTTCATGTAAAACTTTCTACTTAGACGATCTCCTCTTTTCTCTTTGGTGTGATGCCGTGGGTGATGAGCAGCTTCTCAAATTCTTCACGTTCAATATTCTCCACCCGCATAAGTTCTTCAGCTATCGCAATCAATGCCTGACGCTTCTCGATAATAATAAGTCGCGCGCGGTTCCATGCGTCGTCCATGATGCGCTTGATCTCATCGTCAATCTTCTCACCATAGACCTCACTGTACTCCTTGCCATACACCGTCTTAAATGTCTCCCCTTCTGGTGCTAGCGCAATAGGCCCGAGTGTACTCATTCCATACTTAGTAACCATCTGACGTGCCATGTAAGTGGCAACCTGAAGATCATTCGATGGGCCAGTCGTAATATCACCAAAGGTCTCCTTCTCTGCAACGTACCCGCCAAGTGACATCGCGATGTCATCCAAAAACGCTGAGCGACTCATGAGACGCCTCTCATCAAGTGGAAGCTTAAGCGTGTAGCCCCCCGCTGAGCCGCGCGCAATGATAGATATTTTATGTACTGGATCAGCGTCCGGAAGACATGAGGCAACGAGTGCGTGCCCTGCCTCGTGATACGCTGTTATCTTCTTCTCTTTAGGTGAGAGCACGTGACTCTTACGCTCTGGGCCGAGCATCACCTTTTCAATCGAACGGATGAGGTCAAACTGCGCAACACTCTTCCTTCCTTCGCGAGCTGCAAGGATTGCGCCTTCATTCATAAGCGAATAAAGGTCAGCACCTGAGAATCCTGGAGTGCGTTCTGCAATCACACGAAGGTTGATATCTTCAGCAAGTGGTTTCAACTTGATATGCACACCGAGAATTGCCTCCCGATCAATTCTATCCGGAAGATCAAGGGTGACTCGTCTATCGAATCGTCCAGGACGAAGGAGCGCCTTATCCAGCACGTCCGGCCTATTGGTGGCGGCCATCACAATCAGGTTCATCGTTGGCTCGAATCCGTCCATCTCGACTAATATCTGATTAAGTGTCTGCTCACGTCCTTCCCCTTGCCCGCCTATTCCAGCTGAACGTGTGCGACCAACTGCATCTATCTCATCGATGAAGATGATTGCTGGTGCCGCTTTTTTGGCCATGTCAAAGAGATCACGCACACGGGACGCTCCGACTCCAACGAACATCTCCTCAAACTCGCTTCCTGAGAGATGGAAGAATGGTACTCCAGCCTCTCCCGCTACTGCTCGCGCGAGCATGGTCTTCCCGGTTCCTGGCGCTCCCATCAGAAGCACGCCCTTCGGGATCTGTGCTCCGATATCAATAAACTTCTTAGGTGCACGCAGGAATTCCACGATTTCACCTAACTCTTCTTTTGCTTCCTTGCACCCTGCAACATCTTTGAATGTGACTTTCTCTTTCGTGTCATCCGGATAGATAATCTTCGCACGTGATTGACCAAAGGAAAGTGCTTGTACGTTCGCACCTTTGATACCACGCCCCAACCACCAAATCATGATTGCCAGAAAGACAATAGGAAGAATGATTGGAATAAGTGATCCCCAGAATGAAAGACCTCTATCACTTGCTACCGTGATAGTCGTAGTAGCGAGCGTCGTAGAGCTGACACCATACGCGGCAAGTGTCGAGAATACTGACGCTCCTGTTTCTTTTTTGCTAATAACTTGTGTTGTGTCTGCTTTTGTACCAGTGAGCGAATCCCCTTCCACAGTGACCGCGGTAATCTGATGACTATTCACGAGCGCTGCAAATTCTGAAAGCGGAATAGTCGGGGTTATCTTCTTCTCAGTGACTATCGAATAGCCCCAAGCTAGACAAGTGAAGATAATAAGAGCTCCTAAGAGTTGGGAAGAGAAGCTCTGAGGTTTTTTGGGAGCACCATTACCACCTTGGGAGACAGTATCTTTAGTTTTCTTTGTGAGCTTAGGGAATTTCATCTTTTTCATCTATGCATTCTAGCACATCCCTATATGATAGAATAAACCAAGTCGCGAGCCTTTAAGTATTAGTCCATAGCATGTATTTGAAAGTGTTTGAATTTGCTAATGGCTAAAGGCTAAAGGCTAAAGGCTACCCTATGAAGTTAGTAGAAAACAAAAAACTACATCTCACCTATGTAATAGACGACACCTACGAGGCAGGTGTTGAGCTTTTTGGTTTTGAAGTCAAAGCACTCCGAGGCAAGCAAGCCTCGCTTGAAGGAGGAAAGGTAATTGTGCGCGGTGGGGAAGCATTCCTCGTGGGAGTCTACATCGCACCCTACCAAGCCGCCAACACCCCGAAGGACTATGACGCCTATCGTACCCGACGCTTGTTATTTAGGAAAAAGGAGCTCCTGGAACTCTACGCTCTTGAACAATTAAAGACATTGACATTACACCCTAATTCATTGTATAGTAAAAATAACCTCATCAAATGCGAAATCGCGGTCTGTAAGAAAAAAGACAGCCACGACAAGCGGGAAGAGATGAAGAAAGACATTTCTCGCAGAGAGCTGCGAGAAAGCCCTTAGACTTTAGCCTGTAGACCGTAGCCATGCGAATCCTGAATTCAAAAGCTACAGTCTACAAGCTACCTGCTACAGTCTGTTAAAGGGGGTGATCTTTGGCTTCGATATATGGATTGTAGTTATATGTGCATTGCCGAGACTGTCAGAGACCTCGTACACTTTCTGATACCCATGTTGCAAACAAAACAGCAACAGCAATCCGTTCACCATATATGGCGTTCGGATTCGCTCCAGCGTTCGTCTAATTTAGACCAGCCTGGTGTCCCCTACAACGCTACTCATTCGGTGTAGAGTGGGCATAATAACAGTGAGTGTAGATTCTACTACTGCATCTTAGAAGAATTGAAGCAATTAATGCTACGCACTGAAGGCTTTCGTCTGTTTCTTATCTTCAGTGTCGACAAATACGAAGCATACTACGCATTGTAGACTCATATACTAACTCCATGTAGACGGCGGTTCGATTCCGCCCACCTCCACAAAATCTAAAAATCTCCCAAGTTACTACTTGGGAGATTTTTAGATTTCTGTGAGGAATAGGAGAAAGTGACCTGCGTCACTTTCGGCGGAATCGAATGGGGGTCGCGAATCTGCTTCGAGCAAAGCGAGGCAGATTTGTGACCGATCCGCCCACCTCCCATGTTCGTGCGTAATCGAACGAAAAACCGGTCCACAAGATTCGCGGAGCGAATACTTGTCGGTTATTCCCGGGGTCGCGAAACAATCTTTTTATTGAGTCCGAAGGACGAAAAGAAAAAGATATGTTTGGTGACCGAAAGCCCTTACAGGATTGCGATTTCAGCAGGTTGAATACAACCTAAGAAATCGGGAACGTACTCGCGGTTCCGCCCATGTACCTCTCTGCGAAGAGTAGTTTCGTGATCGATTCCCCCACCACTTCTTCATAATAAAACACCGATGCTATACTCTAGAGTAATAACTTATACATGAAAAAATCAGCTCACAGTAATATCCTTATTCTCACGTCCTTTATCCTCGCAGGACTCATACTAATTTATGGTGGATTTAAAGAGAAAGAAACACCTGAGATTGTAACCCTCGTTACCACTTTATCGGTCAGTATGGCAGGATTTGGGTTAGTTGCATTCCAAATTGCTCGCGCCTCAAACGAACTACGTAACGACTTTATTGAGTCAAGTATCCTTATGGTAATAAGTACTATCTCTGGTTTCTTCTTCCTAGTTTATCCAGAAAAAGTATTTCTTAACTCAAACTTTGGAGAAATAAGTATCTTTATATTTTCTGGGCATTCATCTTATTCTTAACAATACTTATTGACAGGAGGTTCAACATACTGAAATAGTAGCGGTATAAAGTTTTAGAATTAAACATCTAGTTTGCTATACTCTCCATATGGACTCCCTCATTCTCTACCTCACCTCACTGTGCATAGTCCTCACCTATACCACCATACTTTTCATCTTCGCGCACTATAAAAAAGACAACAGTATCATCGACACTGCCTATGGACTTGGTTTCATCGTAACTGCCTACACACTCCTTGGTGTGAAGCTTCTTTCAGAGGATATCTCTATGCAGTCTTCTATCATTCTCTTTCTCATCACTATCTGGGGACTTCGCCTTTCCTACCGCATCTACCAGAAAAACAAAGGTAAACCTGAGGACTTCAGGTATAAGGCATGGCGTGAAGAATGGAGAAAGAAAGGAACACTCTACTATATTGGTCGCACCTATCTCCAAATATTCATTCTTCAAGGATTCGTAATCAGTATTGTTCTTCTCCCATTCACACTAAGTCTGGCCACAACTGCAGCAGCGACAGTATTAGCAAAGGTAGGCGTCTTTGTATGGGGTATTGGTTTCTTCTTCGAAGCTTTAGGAGACTACCAACTTGATACCTTCATCAAAGTTACGAAAAAGACAAGCACTATCATGACAACCGGACTCTGGAAATACACTCGCCATCCAAACTACTTCGGCGAGTCTTGCATGTGGTGGGGACTAGCTCTCATCTCTCTCGGCGGGGCAGCCTCCTTGCTCGTTTTGGTATCCCCTCTCCTCATCACCTATCTCCTTCTCTTCGTCTCCGGTATCCCAATGCTTGAGAAGAAGTGGAGCGGCATTCCTGAGTGGGAAGCATATAAAGCAAAGACAAGTGCCTTTATTCCTTTACCACCTGGTCAATAATCTCCTGTGAGTCATTCGAAAAATTAGCATATATATTTTACTTCAGTTGTTTGGTAAACTAGCATCGTATGCAAAATGTCATCAGTCTATATCTCTTATCGCTTGCAATTATTCTCACATATACCAAGATTCTTTTCTTGATCTCACATATGAGAAAGAACAACAGTGTGGCTGATATAGCATATGGGCCAGCGTTTATCTTCGCCATTATCGGATTGACGGTTATCCAGATGAGTCACAGTGTGCTTTCCACATACACTGTCATACTGTTTTTCCTCATCACTATCTGGGCAGTGCGACTTTCGTATCGTCTCTACAAACGTAACCACGATAGACCTGAGGACTTCCGTCATAGGATGCAGAGAGAGCTGTGGATGAAGCGAGGAAAGACCTACACCACGATTCGTACCTATATCCAATTATTCGTCATGCAAGGAGTCATCATCAGCATTATCCTTCTTCCTTTTACACTAAGCTTAGCAACTTCGCCAGAAAGCAGTACTTGGCTTTTTATCGGACTCATCATTTGGATTATTGGATTCTATTTTGAAACAGTCGGAGATAATCAGCTTGACACATTCGTGAAAACAAAACCTGAACATGGAAAAACTATCATAGACACTGGTCTCTGGAAGTACTCACGTCATCCGAACTACTTCGGTGAGTCGCTCATGTGGTGGGCAATTGCAGTGATTGCAATCGGGGCAACGTATTCGATACTTCCAATTATTTCCCCTATTCTTATTACTTGCCTTATACTTTTCGTAACTGGTGTGCCGCTCGTTGAAAAGCGCTTCGCTGGGAATCCTGATTGGGAAGCATACAAGAAAAGAACAAATAAATTCATCCCATTCCGACCAAAGAAAAATACATAATATTCCTTATAATACCTTTGCTTTAGAACTAATTTCATGGTATTGTAAAAGAAATAATCCATTTTGGCAGAAAAAGTAAACATCAATAATAATATCCGCTCACCGAAACTTCGTGTCATTGGACACATGGGAGATAATTTGGGCGTACTCACCAAGGAGGAGGCTCTCGCTAAGGCTAAAGCACTTAACCTCGACTTGATTGAGGTCTCTCCACAAGCTGACCCACCTGTTGCCCGTATCGCTGACTACGGCAAGTATACCTACGAGACATCCAAGAAACTGAAGGAGGTGAAGGCAAAAGCGCATACAACTGAGACCAAAACCATCCAGATTAGTGTCTCAATCAGCGAGAACGATATCATGATCAAGGCTAAGAAAGGAGCTGCTTGGATTAATGAAGGTCATCGAGTGAAGATAGATTTGCAACTGAAGGGACGTACCAAATACATGGACGAGAAATTCCTCCGCGAACGTATGGACCGAATACTCGCTGTCATTCCGGCAGATTACAAGATTGCAGAACCATTGAAGAAGGTGCCAAAGTCGATGATGATAGTGATTGAGAAGGCGAAGTAACAGACATAGACATAATAAAATGAAAAAAGAAAAAATCAGCTTGATGAGAGGAATAATGCTGTGGGGTATTTTTTTTCTTTCTATAGCAGTTATTACATTTATTTTAATATTTTTTCAATTTTTTTCTATTTCTCCTCAACATGAAGATGGGCTGCTTATTCTATCATATATTGGAATAGCTCTATTTCTCATAGGCCTCATAGGAGGGTGGTCAAGGGGGGAATAGTTTATAAATAGATTCATTGCCTCTATCCCAACAGACCTCAAAACCGCACAAAAAGGTGCCGAAGTCCATGATGATTGTGATTGAGAAGGCAAAGTAACAGACATCGACGAACGATGTGTGAGGAAGAGTTCTTAGGCTAGGAAGCGCTAGAACAAAATAATTGAGCTTGTAGACTGTAGCTAAAATACTAGAAAGGCGCACCTACGGTACGCCTTTCTAGTATTTTGTTTCCTGTATTTAGCTACAGTCTACGGTCTACGTGCTACAGTCTGTTTTATCTTGTATTTTCAAGACAATGATGATATAATACCCCAACTATCTAGAACGTGCCCCGAAAACAGTATGAAAACAAACAAATCATTCCTCAAGCGCCTCAAAGTCACCAAGAATGGTAAGATTATTGGCCGAAAGCCAGGACTTAACCACTTCAATGCTAAGGCTCCAAGGCGTAAGCAACTTGCAGGGAAGCGTGGACAGGAATTCGTCATGACAGGAAAGGAGAAGTCTCGTTTCCTTCCAGGAATGTTCTAGTCCTCGAATTGTATTTGCATTCACTAGCCCCTAATCACTAACAACTACCCCTATGTCACGAGTAAAAAGAAGCCTAATGGCGATGAAGCATCGCCGAAATGTCCTGAAAGCAGCCAAAGGATATCGTTTTGGACGTAGCAAGAAGGAAGTAGAAGCAAAGGTAGCTCTTCGTCATGCCGGAGCTCATGCCTTCGCACACCGAAAGGATAAGAAGACTGATATGCGTCGCCTTTGGACAACACGCTTAAACGCTGGACTCCGCGCGCTTGATATCACCTACTCTGTCTTTATCGACAAGCTTACGAAGAAAGGAATGATCCTCAACCGTAAAATGCTTTCTGAGATGGCACAAGATAATCCAGAGACATTCGAAAGAATCGTAAATCAAATTAAGGATGAGAAGATTACGAAGAAAGTAGGTATCCTTGCCACTGAAGAAAAAGTTTTAGCATAATACAAATTAAAAATGACCTTAAGGTCATTTTTAATTTGTATACTTAAGGTGTCATCTTCTCCTTAAGACATATCTCGCCGGATGATACAGACCAAGTCTTAAATGTATCACCTACTTGATCTGAGGACTGCTTCGAATATGGACCACAGAGGGAGAAATTATTCTCATCAATCTTAGTATACCTAACTGATGCTTGCTTGATCTTATCAATTGAAGGATTATACGGTGATAGATCAGAAAGAGTATCAGGAAGCTTTATTTTCTCTTCCTGAAACATTAAGACAGATAGTTCTGCTGATTTTATATACGCAACGACAAGGTTACCACGCGCATCATTTCGCATGCCTTGTATCTGGATATTATGACCTTCGCTATCTCTGGGGGAAGTGACTGAATAGATGATAAAAGCAACGATAGGCAACCCAATAACAACCCCCGCTACGATCAAGAACCATTTTAGTATTTTATTCATATTTTATTTTTCTCCTTCAATAATATTGAGCACATCCCTCGCACTGTGCTCCCCGATTGTGCCTTCAAAGAGGGTCAGATTATCAAACTTTTTCAAGAGGACAACAACGATTACAACCGTAATCATATAGACGCTCTTAAGAAGTGATGCCAAGATGAGTCCTTTTGAAGGAAGGGTGAGAATTGCCAAAAAAAGAATGACCGCGAGAGTATAGATGAAGACCTGTTGAAGCTTCGGTATTGTCTCTTCCTTAAGGGACACCAACACCTTCCTAATGATTTGGATGTCGTCAAGCGCGCCCATCATTTTTCGCATCGACTCCCCTCTGACCTTGTCCATATTGATCTCCCCGCAAACTTGTATATATGCGTGGAGGCTCGAAATCAAATCAGATTTATGTGTGAAATAATATGCCCAATCTTTCTTACGAAGATGCGTCTTGTAATAGTCGTGAAGAATACCAGCAACATACGTATGCTCATCAGTATCGAGATGAGAACTCTCGCGAAAGATGATGCTCATATCTGCATCAAAGCGAGAGAGGTTATTTCGAATATCGCTATATCTGTTTGACTGACGAGAAATGAAGAAGCCATTAAAGACGGAGAACAGAAATGTGCTAACTGTAAGATATACTTTGTCGAGTTGTGACCCTGAAAAATCAAAGAGGCCGTTGAAGAAGAAAAAGACTACAAGGAGCACTGATAGCGTAGTGATGAGTTTGCTAGTCATGTATGAAGTATAGCAAGCGTAGAGACAACTATTTAAAACTTATACACCAAAAGACCACTTATTATTTTAGTCACAAAACTCCTTTAGCCAAAATATTGTTTTAGCTGCGAGGCGCAGTAAATTTTTGCGACCAAAATGTACGAATAGTACATTGCGGGAGCAAAAATTTCGTGCAACAAAGCAGATGAAGCAATATTTTGGCTAAAGGCGCATCTCACGATCGCCGTCACCCTCTGCCTTCCTCACCATCGCAATCAACTTCTCCACCATAATCTTCGGATCTTTTTCAAAGATAACGTTCGGATTACTGCGATTGCTGTTGGCGATGATATTACGAATAACTTCGTCTGTCGCCCACTCCCCTTCTAGTACCCCAAGAGGCATATTTGCCTCCCAGGCCACGGTAAACTCGTGGATAGTACCAATACGCCCACAACCAATAACAACCGCGTCAGATGACCGTATAAGCATAAGGTCACGCCCTGGAAAGCCAAATCCTGTGTAGACGATGGCATCCATTGCTTTTAAAGGTAATCGATAGACTTCCACGTGCTCCTTCTTACTCGCTGCTGGTGAGAGTCCGAAAGAAAACCCTCCAACTTCCTTAGCTCCTTCTGCCGCATACAGAGGAAATCCAGTCGTGGCCCCTGTCACAATCTGCGCTCCTTGGCGCGCTATTTCACGCCCCAACTCTTTGGCAATAGGAATGACTGATGGACCACAGTGCGCAATTTCTGCCGCTCCGGAGACACTAATGGTGATTCGTTGGAGTTTCATATAGTAGACAGTATACAGTGTGCAGCGTGTAGCGTGTAGCGTGTAGTACACACATATGTAAGAAAACGTCAGACTTTAGACTGTAGCTTGTAGACTGTAGCCTTTAATACGAATACAAATTCAATACTGGAATGACCTTTGGTCATTCCAGTATTGAATTTAAGCTACAGTCTACAGTCTAATGGTTAAAGTCTAATTAAGTTCCACCCTATCCCCCTTCTCCGGTACTGTAACAGGCACATCGTAGGTCTCGTGGATATGCTGACCTAGGAAGTATGCACTCTTGGGCTCACCTAAGACGACGAAGACTCTCTTCAATGATTCTTTAGTCGAATCGACAAACTCAATCAGATGGTCTGAATCTTTGTGGGCAGAGAATCCATGGAGGTTAACCACACGGGCTCGTAGTGGTACTGGCTGTCCGTGGATATAGACCTCCTTCTCACCATCGACAATATGCCTTCCCAGTGTATTGACTGCTTGATACCCAACAATGATGATGGTACTGTTCGGGTCCGGAAGATACTTGGCTTCGTGATGAAGAATGCGACCACCATTACTCATACCACTTCCTGCAATAATCACCTTAGGCCTGTTATCCCCATTGATTGCCTTACTCTCTTCTGGTGTTGGTGTTTGGATAAGTCCTTTAAAATTAAAAATATCATCTCCACTCTTGATAATTGCTTCCGTATTCTCATTGAACCAGCTCTCATACTTCTTGTAGACTTTGGTGATATTGATACCGAGCGGAGAATTGAGATAGACAGGTATCTCTGGAATCTGATGTCCTTCAACAAGCTCATTAAACGCTAAAAGCATCTCTTGTGTGCGTTCGATGGAGAATGCTGGGATGAGTACCGTGCCCCCTTTGGCAATGGTCGTCGTCACAGCTTCTTTAAAGATCTCAATCCGTTGATCCTTATCCTTGTGATTCCTATCACCGTAGACACTTTCGATAACTAGATAGTCAATATCCTTAAGCGGTGTCGTGTCACGCATAAGAGGCGATGGGGTATTCCCCAAATCTCCAGTGAACGCGAGCCTCTTCCCTTTATATGCAATCTCGATGATTGCACTTCCCAAGATATGACCTGCATCGTGAAATGTAATCACGGCGTCTCCATCATCAGTGACAAGCGTGAACTGCTGTTCATAAGCAACAGTATGTTTCCAAAGATGCATACTTTCAAAAACATCTTTCTCTTCATAGAGCATCGGCACACCAGTCTGCGCGGCTTCTTTCCCTAACACGCCGAGTGAGTCAAGCATGATGAGTTCTGCCATTTCTCGTGTGGGTTCTGTACTGATTATCTCTCCACGGAATCCAGCCCGGACCAACTGTGGAATCCTCCCAACGTGATCGAGGTGTGCATGCGTGACAAAGAGCGCGTCGATACTCGCTGTGTCGTATTTGAAAGGCTCACTATTGATTGGGAGTGAATATCTTTCCCCTTGTACAAGACCGCAGTCAATCAGGATTTTCTTCCCACCGAACTCGACTAAGAAGTTAGACCCTGTCGGCATCTGTGCGCCTCCCGCGAACGTGATAGTAAATGTAGACATGAGGATAGGTGTTAGAGATTAGACTGTTAGATGTTAGGTTGTTACAAATACATGATACACCTAAGATTATTTTTTAAGTAAATAGTACGCGCACGTGGCCCCGATTCCACCGTTGATAACATCCCACATTGTATCAAACCAGCCACTCCATGGTACGTGCACCAAAGCCTCTTTGAGAGCGCCGAAGAGTTCCCAGCCGATTGCAACAATCATATAAAGGGTGATGACTGATATAAAAGAAACCTTCTTGTGCCTGTAGCTTTCCACAGAAAGCACAAGTGCTGCGATACCGAAGCCTCCAAGCATGTGCATCGGAATGTCTAACCATGTTAATTCATAATACAGATTCATCTTATCGAAGACAAACACGGAAAGAGAAAGTAAGACAATGAGGTACAGTGCTGAAGTGATTATGTGCTTCATAGGGTCAGTATAGCAGAAGCAGACAACAGATATCAGACTGACAGACAACAGAAAATATAGCCAAATACAAGGATGAGAAAATCCGCCTTGCGGCGGATTTTCTCATTGGGAGCCTAGGACATCTTCCTGATGTTTTATGTCAGGTGGGTAAGAAACGTATAAGACCACAGTCTAGTTCACAATATTCAGAACCCAAAGATGTAGTATCCAGAAAAATACCTAAGCACCCTATTATCATTATATTCTTGCTATAAAAAAAGTAAAGTGAAATTAATTACTTAAATAAATA
Organism: Minisyncoccota bacterium; assembly: GCA_043784805.1. Lineage (GTDB taxonomy): Bacteria > Patescibacteriota > Minisyncoccia > Phycocordibacterales > UBA5272 > UBA11704. The sequence goes on from JAYVXX010000108.1 coordinate 13,131, forward strand.
CTCTTTTAATCTAATGTCTTTTTCTTTTTAAATTTTTCCATCGAAACAAACAGAATACTTTTCTGCTGAAAAGTTTCTTCTGTCTCGCCCGTCGGCTCCGACAAGTTGTTTCTCATGGAAAAGTTTGGGTTGTGTTAAAAATACAATTCAAATCTAATACTTAATACCATAGAAAAGAAAAAACCCGATGCGGCACCCGCTCGGGTTCTTTCTATAGTGGAGGTACTTATGATATTCGATTGTGGAGTGGGAGATAAGGGAGACATGCGTCACTAACGACTATGCATCATCTGACTTCCCACAACACTTCGAAGGAACAACCGAACATTCAAAGCACCTATGGTCATTATAGATAGAGTGCTAAGAGTAGGCAAGTTTTGGCAATAGAAATTGTGGTGGATTGTGGGGATAACTTGGAACAGACTTTAGACTTTAGCTTGTAGCCTTTAGCAATGCATATAAACAAAGACATTTCTTAAAAGTGGCATGGACGAAATAAAAAGATATGGTTTGGAAAAAGAAAAGACCCAAGTATACAAATATGTACCTTGGGTCTTTTCTATAGTGAAGGTGCTTCTTGAACAACTATCTTAACTTGTGAGATAAGATGGAAAGAGAAGTATGTGCCCTCAGGCGACATAGAATGTCTCGACCCTGTGCTGTTCTTACGCAGATAGTTATCGAAGCACCTATAGTCATTATAGGGTCACAGGCGCGGAGCTACAAGCTTTGGCAAGAGAAATTCCGGGGGATTGTGTGGATAACTTTAATCTTATTTTAATAATCAGTAAATACAATAATTTATGGCGAAAATCTCAATACAAAAGAGACCTCTTCGAGGTCTCTTTTGTATTGTATCTAAGTTACAAGCTACATTTTCGAGGCTACAAGCTTTTATTCTAAAATGCCATCGAGGTTGACATCATAGAGTATCTCATCCTGGATAAGGCGATAGGTGATAAGCTCCTCTGGCTTGAACCAGATATCAGTCTCACGCTTGGCTTCTGCTTGGTCACCATCTGAACAGTGCATCAAGTTACGCATACCGCGTGATCCATCAACATCACAGAGATAGTATGAGTCGAGTGTATAGTCACCGCGGATAGTTCCGACGTCAGATGTTGTTGGTTCAGTGCCTCCTACTAACTTCTTCACAACAGCGACCGACTGATTACCTTCCCATACCATGGCAACAATTGGACCCGAGACCATGTACTTCACAACAGCGCCGATGATATCACGACCATATTCGATTGCTTCCTTCTCAATTGGGAGCCCGAGCTTGGTGCGATTCTCAACGATACCTGTCCCCTTCTTCAAGAACCATGCGTCCTCTTTGAAATAGTGACTCCAGCACTGCTTCTCTGTCGGCACCACGAACTTGAGTCCAACCAATTTAAGACCAACACGTTCGAAGCGTGTAATGATTTCTCCGATTAAGGATCTTTGAACTCCATCAGGCTTGATAAGCACTAATGTTCGGTCTTTTTTTGGATGTGATGGTTGTGACATAGTTAAATTGGTAACTCGTTATTGGTAAATTCGTAATTAGTTTAATACCATTCATACTAGCAAAAAAGTTAAAGATTTCAAAATCTATGGTGTTGACAAAAAAGTAAGGAAGTAATAAAATAAGGAATATGAAAACAGTACACACTGAAAGAATCCAAAAAATAACAAGTAAAGGGCAAATTACCCTTCCTGTTGCATGGCGAAGACTTGTTAAAACAAACTCGATTCTTGTCACTCAAAAAGGTGACACACTTTCAATTTCCCCTGCTCGACTTGAAAAAGAAGGCAGTAAAAATTATTTGGAATATACAGTCTTTGATGC
>JAYVXX010000109.1:0-14853 GCA_043784805.1 Minisyncoccota bacterium
GCTTTACTTTCAACAAAAATCTGATATAATTAGCCAACTTAAGACCTACCATGACACGATCACTACACAAAGGACCATTCGTCGACGAACGAGTACTCAAGAAAGTACTTGGCAAGCGCCCTGAATCAACAGGCGTAATTAAGACATGGATTCGACGTTCTGATATCGCTCCTGAGATGGTTGGTTTCACATTCGGTGTCTACAATGGCAAGACTCATATCGAGGTTTTGGTCACTGAAGATATGGTCGGTCACAAGCTTGGTGAGTTTTCTCCAACACGCAAGTTTACGCGTCATGGTGGAAAGATGCAGAAGGAGATTGACCAGAAGAAGAAGGAGTCTGAGATCACAGCTGCTAAGTCAGCTAAGACTGCCGTGGACACCAAGAAGAAATAAATAATTTTTAAGTATGAAAGCATCCCTCCCAAACTATCGCCAAGCACCAAGAAAAGTTCGCCTCATCGCGGAACTTATCAAGGGAAAGTCCGCTGTACAAGCACAGGGTATTTTGGGCCATCTTATCAAGCGTGGAGCTCTTCCAATCAAGAAGCTTCTTGATTCAGCAGTTGCAAACTCAGGAGTGTCAGCTGACACTCTCATGGTGAAGACTGCAACAGTCGATAAGGGAAAAGTTATTAAGCGTTGGATGCCACGAGCCATGGGTCGCGCATTTCCAATACACAAGCATACAAGTAAGATTTATATTGAACTTGCACAGATTCCTCAAAAGGAATCCCTAAAATCTAACGTCTAATATCTAACATCTACCCCTATGACACACGTAGTACACCCATATTCACATAGACTTGGAATCATCCGCGATTGGAAATCACGTTGGTTTGGCAAGAATCAAGCTCATTATGTTGATCATCTCAGGGCAGATGTTCTTGTACGTGCTTGGATGACCAAGCGTCTTCGCGGCATGTACCTTTCACTTATTGAGATTGAACGAAGTGAGAAGCAATACAGAATCATGATTCACACATCACGCCCAGGTATGATTATTGGCCGTGGTGGAGATGGTATCGAGAAATTGCGTGCATCTCTTAAGAAGGAGATGGCACGTTTAAAGATTATCGTCCCACAAGATGTGAAGTTAGACATCATCGAAGTGAACTCACCTGAAGCAGATGCGGCAATCGTGGCTGCAATGGTAGCAGAAGGTATCGAGAAGCGTCTTCCTTTCCGCCGAGTCTTGAAGACTACGATTGAGAAGATGATGGCTAACCGTGACGTCCAAGGTGCTCGTATCGCTGTCTCAGGACGCTTAGGAGGCGCTGAAATGGCTCGCCGTGAGCAGATCAAACGCGGTGGTATTCCTCTTCAGACACTTCGTGCGGATATCGACTTTGCACGTGAACGAGCCAATATGACCTATGGTGTTATCGGTATCAAAGTGTGGATTTATCGTGGTATGAAGTTCGATACACCAACCAATAAGCCTACTACTAGTGGCAAGTAATAACTAGATAATTTTTTAAGTAATCAAACACGTATGTTATTCCCAAAGAAAGTAAAACACCGAAAATGGCAGACAGCTCGATTGTCAGAGGCTAAACTTGCACGCCCAGAAACCAGAGGTATTACTGTTTCTTTTGGTTCATTTGGCTTAAAAGCAGAGTCACCATCACGTGTTGCCGCTAACCAAATCGAAGCAGCCCGTCGCGCTATGCAGCGTTCAGCCGGGAAGACTGCAAAGGTGTGGATTCGTATTTTCCCTGATCGTCCTGTTACACAGAAAGCTGCTGAAGTTCCGATGGGAAAGGGTAAAGGAGATCCAGATCGATACGTTTTTGAAGTACGACCAGGACGAATCCTCTTTGAGATAGATGGCGTCACGGAAGTCGTCGCTCGTGAAGCGCTTCGTAAGGCGGGATGCAAGCTACCAGTACGGACTCGGGTGGTCGCACGTTAAATTTATATTTTATGAAAACAACAAAGGAAACAAAACCAGTAGCAACTAAAGCAGTAACTTCTCCAAAGAAGCTTACCGGTAAGGTTGTGTCTGACAAGATGGACAAGACCATAGTCGTCAACACAAGCCGTTACGTAGCTCACAAGAAGTACGGCAAGTACTTTAAGATCGACAAGAACTACAAAGCTCATGATGAGAAGAATGAGTATAAGGTAGGGGACATGGTCACTATCGAGGAGTGCCGCCCACTTTCTAAGGACAAGAACTTCACTGTCATCGGCAAGAAAGCGTAAGCTTCCGTATTTACTAACCACTGACAACTAGTCACTAACAACTACCTCTATGATACAAGCAGGCACAAATGTAATAATCACTGACAACTCAGGCGGAAAGCGCGGGAGAGTGTTCAAGGTGTTAGGTGGAAGTAAGCGTCGATATGCATCTCTTGGGGACATGGTGGTTCTTTCTGTCAAAGTCGCTGAACCTCGAAAGCAGACCAAGAAGAAGGACATCGTCTACGGTGTCGTGGTACGCACAACTAAGCAAGTCCGTCGCGCTGACGGGTCATATATTTCATTTGATGACAATGCTGTGGTGATTGTGGATAAGGTCAAGAAGGAACCTAAGGCAGGACGGGTGTTCGGCCCTATCCCTCGTGAGCTTTCATTAACTGGTATCGAAGGATTCAAGAAAATTGCATCACTAGCACCGGAAATCATTTAACAGACTGTAGACATTAGCCTGTAGACTGTAGAAAAAACAAATACATACAAATTTTAATAATAAATATATGCATCTAAAAAAAGGAGACAAAGTAATAGTGATCGCTGGTAAGGACAAAGGAAAGTCTTCTACTGTTGTGACGGTCATGAAGGAAAGTAATCGTGTTGTACTTGATGGATTGAACATGATGAAGAAGCATGTGAAGGCTCCAAAACCAGGAGTGAAAGGTGGAATCGTTGAGATTGCTATGTCTATCCACGCATCAAACGTCAAGCTCGCTGACAAAGCTGCAAAGAAAGAGAAGCCAGCTGCAAAAGCAAAGAAGGCTGTGAAGAAAGAAGAGAAGTAACATTAAACCGAGAACTAACGTTCTCGGTTTAATTTTGTTACAATCACTCTAGTCAGCACAATTTCACGAAAGAAAGGTTTCAGATGGAAAATAGTTTCGAAATACCAATCAGTAAGGTTCAAGCACGCGAGATCCTACTTAAAGTGCCAGTGGAATTCAAAGAACTAGTTGCGGTCACTAGTGCGGTTCTGGCCTCAAGCCAGACGTATCAGTGCCCATTTTGCGATGAAATGGTTTCTGTAAATGATACAGATATCAACCTTCACAAGATGCATTGCATAAAAACATTTTAACCATATAGGTTATTCGTATAAAGCACCCCAAGGTGCTTTTCATTTACAAATCTAAAGAGGAAGTGTAGTATATGTTTGGGTTCATTCGTCGTACAGTTTTTGTTCCAACCAAGGAAGGATTCGTATGTTACCAAGTCTGAGATCTCACAAAGGGCTCTATAGCACTTTTAGCTTTAAGGAACAGTCATATCAGCTAAAGCTTCTTAATTCAGGTACACCTTTTGAGGAACTTTCGAATATGGCGGCACATCAGTTCCCAATCGAAGATGTCCTCTTGGTTGTATACGCTGCAGCCTCTGAAGCAATCCACGACAGTGTTCGTCGCCGTACCGCTGTAATCATCCATGGTAGTCGTGCGATACTTTATGATTATCCAGATCGTGAAAGAACAGATAACTCATTCATAAGAAATGAAATCGTTTCTGCGTTTTGGGTCTATAGACCTGGGAAAGTTTGTGAATGTTTCTCGGAGTCAGAATTGACAGCATTTCATGTGGTTCCACGCGCTATTGATTGTGTGTTAGTGTGTGCCAATTGAAAAATCCGGAGGCAAAGGAGGGCTGTTGCTGCCCTCTTTTTCGTATGCAATTATTTTGAGTACCATACGTCATGTAGTATGCGACTACTTTAGTTATACTTACATTGTATAATAGACCACATTACATTACTATTTCTGACCATGAGAGCACTAGGGAATTTTATTCAAAAGTATTAGGAACACTAGGATATAGTTTGCTTTCTGATTTATCTGACTATAAAGTAGCTGGATATGGGAAAGAAAAAGCCGAGTTTTGGATTTCAGAGAACCTTGAAAAGACAGGAGGTCAACCGCATATCGGATTCATTGCGGCAAATAAGGAACAGATCCATGCATTCTATCATATGGCGATTGCGGAAGGGCTACTGATAACGGCACACCTGGCTCACGACCTGAATATGGTTCGACGTACTATGCAGCATTCGTACTTACTCCTGATGGACATCATATTGAAGCACATCATTAATGTAGTACCTATCCCAACCTCAGATAAAATTATTCTCTCGGAAATAACTCGATCATCTCATCTGAATAGTAAAAAGCATAGGCGAGGGAGCCGAAGCTATACTTTGTAGCATTGATTGCAATTTCTGCCCCGCCTGATTGAGGATTATTGTTTGGTTTTGACCTTCCGAAGCCAATGTTCCACAAGGTCGCCAAGACATCAGGCCGGTCGCTGATGGAGTGTCCAGCATTCTCCCACTGCTTTTCTATTTGTGCTAAGTAGAGTGCTGCATAGAGATATGCATATCGATGATTATGCTGGTCGGTGATGCGCGTGAAGCGTTCACTGCTTGTGCCTGTACTTTCATCCGTGAAGAGTAGTTGCCCTTCATATTTTTTACCTAAGTAAAAAGGGGAATGAGGATTGCGTAAATGTGACTCTACCTCAAGCGCGGTCTCTTCTTTGATTCCAAATATTCCCCATGAGAACTGACTCTGACTTCCAAGAATCTTAAGCGGTAGGAAGAACTGCTTGAAAACGGGCCTATCTGTGTAGAAGAGTCGCATTTGTTCAGGAACAAGAACTGCGACCAATAGACGCGGAGGAATGCCTGTTTCTTTTGAAATTTCATCTATCATCGGTTTGTCTTTCGCGACAGCTATCCTAAAAGCGATCCACTCCTTGGTGTGTGCAAGAGGAAAGGTGGCATATTCATCTTTCTTGTAGTTCTTCCCTATAAACGTCTCAGTCTGCATGTCTATGATGCCCTTTGTTTTGGTCAAACCTAAAGAAATAGCAAGGTAGCCAGAGGTGAGGAAAAAGCCAATCGCTGAAAACAAGTACACACAATACGTAAAAAACTTCCGAGTAACATCCTTCGAGGGTAGATTCATTTGTGGGTCAGTATAAAGAAAAAAGGGATGAATAGATAGCTTGGCAAACTATTCCAGAAATGGTTTTGGGTATTCATTGCAAAACCTCTCCAAAAGAGTAAGATACCGATAGGCTCTTTTTTGTAACTAACCCCTCGATATGAGGGAGAAAGACAGGTGATTTCATGTCAATCATTGGTGAACATATCCCGACGGATAATCAGTATCCGGCCTCGGTACTTTGGGGCATCGAGGCAGCTTATGATGAGCTTTTCAGTGAGGAAGAAAATCCTTCATCCTTCGAAGCCCTCGGATACTTGTGTACTACCATGGAGGAAATAAAGTACCGGACGGCCTTTTACTCGTTGTTCCGGAAAGGTTTCCAGCGTGAAGACGGGCTGTTCTATCGCACTGGTGTCTGGAAGGTGATCGACGATGTCCTTATCTCTCTACCAGGTACAGGACATTGCAAAAATGCGGAGGAGCGTGCGGTCTGGTTCCAAGAGATCATCCATCTCACGAAGAAGCAGATTGAAGTTAGGGAATTGATTGCCAAATTCAAGGCCGGCCTTCATGGTCTTCAGCTTGAGCTCAGTATTGGTGATCCGTCGGAAGCGGTCAATCTTATTCTTAACCAAGAACTGACTGGCCAGGCAGCGTACAGGACAGCTCAGACGGTTGTTGCTAGATTGAGGGAGGCCGTGAAAGAATACATCGAGTTGGGTCAATCAGAACAGAAAGTTTTGGAAGGAGTGTGACTACTCCTATTTGCTTAAATGGCGGCGCGAAAGTGCCGCCTTTTACTTTTGTATTTGCTACAAGCCAATAGCTACTGGCTAACAGGTGTCTTTTGTGGTAGAGTGGTCACACAATTACTAAATAAATAAGCGACGTATACCGTTTCCTAGGAATACCAGTAGTACTGGAGTCCGAAGAAGCCAATCGTGCTTTAAAGAAGAATATGGCAAAATCAGAATCAGCAATTATGGGGGTGCAAGAAAAAGAAAAGGCAGCATTCACTACTCTTTCAAAGGAATTTGGTTACAAGAATATCATGGCAGCACCTCACTTAGTGAAGGTGAATATTTCTGTCGCAACAGGTTCCGGCATGAAGCGAGATAAGAAGTTTAATGACCTCGTCATGGATCGTATTATGAAGATAACAGGACAGAAGGCGACTGTTCGAAAGGCTAAGATTTCAGTTGCGTCATTTAAGACTCGTGAAGGGGATCCAATCGGCGTAGCGGTGACACTTCGTGGTGCTCGCATGTTCGGCTTCTTGGACAAGGTATTGAACGTTTCTCTTCCTCGAACCAAGGACTTCCGTGGACTTAACCGTACATCAGTAGATGATATCGGCAACATGACATTCGGTATCAAGGAGCATACTATTTTCCCAGAAATCAAGGACGAGGAATTGAAGGATGTTTTCGGTATGGCTATCACCATGGGGACGACAGCGAAGACTAAGGAGGAGGCAACTGCTTTCTTCTCACTAATCGGCATCCCATTTAAAAAGTCATAAATCACTTCATCTACTTCGTTGAGAAAAATTTTTGCGCCCGTAACGTACTACTTGTACGTCTTGGTTGCAAAAACTTTTCTCGCCTTGTATCTAAAGTAATTTCTGACTTTTTACACAAGTTCGAAAGTTTGGTGAAAGACAAAAGCGACCCCGAAGGGGTCGCTTTTGTTCTATCTTTTTTATTATAGAAACGCTACACTTCGTGAATATATATGGAACAACCGATCTCTAGTCCCGCCGATAAGCCTGAAATTTCTCCATCTGTAGAAACCCTGCGAGAGAATCTTCGTCTAGCAGAAATAGAAGATTCTCTCGAAAGTCTCAAAGTAGATGAGAGGGTAGATCTGTTAGAGCAAGTCGTTGAACCATCCGAGAGCAAACTTTCATCCTTCTTTGACAAGGCTTCAGGGAACGCCAAGAGTATCTTAGGTGCTGTACTCTTTGCAGTCGCGTCCCATGGAGCAGTTGCAGATGTTGGAGACAGGAAAGAGATACCAGGTATCGGTACGTTTGAACATTCGCAAATGGCAAAGAAGAACATGCAGGCTGTAGTTGGTTTCGACCTTGTTGGTGAAGCAATGAAGCTAGGTAAGACTGCTACGTTAATCACCCCAGAAAAAGATAAGCCGACAGACCTGACCATCATGCATCTTGGACAGACACATAAAACAGAACCAAAAACGAATGATGAGTATCGTGACCGAATCGTTAAGAGTCAGGCAGGTATTGCAGAATTGCTTAAGGTGGCGACAACAAGTTCTACCAAGGTTTTTGCTGAAGGGTATATTGCAGAAGAACGTGAATTTACACAACAGAGGCGCATTCTAAAAAAGTTCTTAGATAGTATGCCAACTGCTGATGCAGCTATCAAGACTTACAATAACTTTCTCACGCTTCCAAAAACAAAATATATGATACCTGAGCTCAACAAAGCAATGGGGGATAAGCTTGTCAGTTTAGGATTTAAGGAAGACACCCCACTTAGTTACAGTAACGGGAATGAGACTATCGTGCTTCTGCCATCAGGACTATTGCCAGAGGATAAGGCGTATACTATGCCAAATGATCAACAAGCCCTTATGAGAGGTGCAGTAGAGATGCTCGACCAGTCGATTGCTCTTCAAATGGAACCAGCAGAAACCAAAGAAACAAACAGCCGAGCCTTTGCATATATTCCAGGGCTGCAAGAAAAGGCTGGCAGACTAGGTAATCTTCTTAAGATACTTGTCCCAGCTCCTCCAATTGGCACAACTCAAGCCAGAATTGTTAATGATGCTGTCAAATCTCTCCCTGAGATGACCTATTGGTCTTCCCATACTGTCATTAGAGCTTCACAAATTGATGAGTGTAAAAAGAATGTTGAGTGTTCATCGTTAGTAAAAGAGATTGTAGATATCGACCTCCCTCAAGCAGCAAAGGCAATCTATGACGACAGGGAAGATGCTGCAGTTGAGTTGATTGCCAAAAGCGCCCTCGCTAATCATGGTCAGCAGAAAGTGTTTCCACTTGTATATGGGTCAGCTCATGATTTTACACGAGCAATCGTCAAATGGAATGCGACACACCCAACCATGCAATTCAATCTGGTAGCAGTGAAGTAATCCAAGGTTTATGCACTCTTTATAGTTTGTAAAATAGGCCTTTAGGTGTAGGATGAACTCACCCAGACAGACGGACACTGTCATGGGGAAAAAGAAGTCCTTTCAACATCATCCTTATTAGGAGAGAAAAAAGTGGCAGCTAAACAAGAACTAAGGGAAAGTGGGGCAGACGCACTCCACATTAACCTTTTCGGTTGTACAAAAAGGAAAAGCAGGGCAACGTATCCTGATGATTCCACAGACGACCTCCTGGCAAAAATGAGCGCACCATCCGGTGGAGATCTCTATTGCCAGATCAACGGCCTCGTCGACCAAGACCCTCTTGAAGGGCTCATACGACGAGAACAGGAAGCAGTCCTCCTGAGTGAATATGAGTGTGCCAGGTGGATACGAAAGATGTCTGCGAGGTAGGGAGCCACTGGCTTGCTATCAAGAAAGAGCCTAGAAAAAGGCTCTTTTTTATCTGTCCAATAGAATTTTTGGATGCTATTGACAAGATATTAGAAATACTGTAGGGTAGAGAAATATGAAAAAGATTATAGCAATAGCAGGGTTTTTAGGGATTTTCGTCTCGATGGCAGGACAAGTGTCTGCAGGGTATTTCAACGCAGCACCACTTTCACAGTGCCAGACACAAATTACAAGAACATTACAAGTCGGTGCAGAGAATAATGACGTCGTCGTCCTTCAGCAGCTTCTTGCTAATGCAGGATTTTTGAACACTAATCCTAACGGATATTTCGGTTATCAGACAAAGCAGGCCGTTCGCGCTTTCCAAGCTAAGAACGGTATCAGCCCAACTGGTATCGTTGGCCCAGCTACACGGGACGCTATCAATGAGCGTCTCTGTGATACTGATCTCGTAGATAACACCTACATGTCAACTAGCTATGATGCATACGGCTACAACAGTGGGTATGCTTACACAAATGGTGTCACCTACGTCGGTAATAATGACCCATTCGTAAAAGTCATCTCACCAGTAGTTACTTCACCTGTTGTCTATAACACTCCTTATAACACAAACACTGTTTCTGGAGTTGTAATTTCTGGCTCTAACGGACAAGTTGTCACACCTACCTATTCTGGCACCTCATACTCTCCTGCTATTTCCTCAGCTTTTTCTCCTTCACAAGTACAAAGTACCGGTATTGTCTATAATCCTTCTGTTGGCTACTCATATGGCATCGTGCCAACAAGTGGTTCCGTAACAGTGACTTCACCTGTTGCTAACGCAACCTACAAGGAAGGAGACACGATCAATCTTAATTGGTCAAGCAACAATCTGGTCGTCAGCCAGTATTCGATTTTGCTTGAAAGTACAACAGCAGGACAGAGCAAGGTAGTCGGTATCACTCCTGGTAACTCGTACTCATTCGTTCTTATTAAGGAACTTCTTGATTCAGTGTGTGCTGGATCATGTTCTGGCTATAATCAGGCACAAGCATCGTTTAGAGTTGTCGTCTCTACTCCTACTACGGATATTGCAGGCAATACTTCAACGCTCCGTGCTGCAGTCGCTCCTATTACAATCAATCGTCCATTCTCATACACAGGTACAGTAACCCTAAGCTCGAGCAAGACCCCAGTTAATTCTGGCGAAGTCTTCAAACTCTACGTGAACGTACCGACAGCATCAGCGTGGAACTCAACTGTCTACGGCACATACTCACTTTCAGTTCGGGCGATCTGTCCAGCTTCTGTCACTGTGACAATTGCAGGAACGGCTTGTGGTCAGACATTTTCTGCACCATTTACGCAATCACAATCACAGATAGAGATTCCTACGATTATCACGAACACATCGTGGTACAAGCAGGATGTGATCTATCAGGTGACTTTGGTGAATGTAAATGGCCAGGCATTCGGCACATCACAGACTACTGTTACTGTAAATGCTCAACCATTTAGTTGGTAAGTAAAGATAGATGGTTAGCCATTAGGGTTTAGCCACTAGACAAAACAAAGAGCAGCGCCGTAGGCGCTGCTCTTTGTTTTGTATCGAGTATACTTTTTTCTAAAGTCTAAAGGTCGACGCCTGCTGGCTTACGACATCCGCAGCCGAGCTGCTTGATCTACAGTCTAAAGTCTATCTACATCATCTCCTTCACGAAAAACATCACAGCGGTGACGGTGCCGACAAGGAATGTGCCCCAGAGTATATCGACAATAGTGAGAGACCATGGGTAGTCTTTGAGTGTCCCTAAGTTGGTGAAGTCGTAGAAGGCATACATGACGAAACCCATGAGCGCTCCGTAGAGGAATGCTTGAGAAAGGGTACTCACTTTTGAAAGTACAAATACCCAGATACCGAGTGTTGCCACAATATAGACAAGGGGTACGGCTGGGAGATAGGGGACAAGGGCACCATTTTCAATTTTGACGTGACTTACCAATTTTTCTAAGTAGAATCCTTTGGCTATGTGAGCCAGCCAGATGTAATCAAGTAACATGAAACTGATAATTCCTGCGATTGATGAGAGTATGATTGGAAGCATGATATAAGTGTATCTGAATCTCTATGTTTTGACTACATGATGAACTCTTGCTAGAGTTACTGAAGAAGTTATCTTTTATCCATTTTTTGGAGGAATACACCATGGAACAAGACAAGGAAGAAAGCGGTATGAGCGAGGCTCTTGCCCTGCTCACTGCGGAGATAGTCATGCTGCGTGCATCGAGGAAGCCTGTACCAAGAGAGTTGCATGAGAAGCTTCTACAACTTGAATTGCATGGAGAGGATGTGCAGAATGCCCTAGGGAGTATGCAGGGTGGCACAATCCTAATCAACTATCGTGGCTATGCTCTCATCAGGGCAAGAGAAATCAAGAACTCCTTCAATATTTCGAAGTCTGATGTGAGTACTCCTACTTCGGATGAAGCAGAAGTGGAGGCAAGTGCTATATTGTCCTTAAACGGAATACATAATAGCTTGGATGCATCGCTTGATGTTGATCTTACTGAAACTTTCTTACCTGAAGAATTACATTCAGTAGTCGCTCTCCGTAATATCAATTTCTTCCATCCGGATGAATTTGGTTTCTCTGGATGGAGGCGAGTTGACAGCTTGATTGGGCGATTGTTCCAGCTGCATAATCGCTGGCTGACAGCACAACTAGTCAGGCACGTCGACAGGCAGATACGGATGGAGAACAAACTCGGTCGCGCGTAACCCCTTTAGATTGAGGAGGTGATTCATGATTCTTTTTGTCTACTGTATCTTCATCGCCATTGCTACGGGGCTGTCGATGAAGATCATCACGGACTACTGGCATGGAGAGGCTTTCATCACTAGTAACATGGTGTTCTATGGGTTACAGGTAGTGCTTGGGGGCTTATGTCTCTTTGTGGTCTCTCTGTATCGCAAAGCAAAAAAGCAAGAGGAGTTCCTGGAGGTCATTGTGAACGGTCAGCGGCAAGGGGACCTTCGAGGAGCAATCAGTTGGTACCTTAGCCGAGAAACAACTTTCCAGCTTTTAAGAAGCATGAGAAACTTGAGAAGCTTGAGATGAAAAGTGTCCGGTTGATGGTATCCCAAAAAAGGGTCTGCACGTCAGATCCTTTTTGTTTTGGCTAAGGTTCTAACCTGCCTTGTAAGATTGTGCCAAAGCCCCACGTCTAATGGAGAGGCGGGGCTTTTGTGTTCGCACAAATTCTCTCAAAGTAAGCTGGTGCCACGGTAAAGTTACTTGAGGCGCTTTTCTGTGTTGAAAACTTTTTAAAGGGGATTGCCATGAAATTAAAAGAGCTGGTTGACGTCAATAGCACATGGTCGGAAAGAGCTGTCGGTTCAAGCGCGTTACTCGGAGTATGTTTTCTTGTAGTGGCAAGTCTCCACTATATGAAAGTAGACCAAACTCTCTCACTTGATTTCGGTGGTTTCATACTCTTTATGATTGCGTCCGTATTGGTTTTACTTTGTTTTTTGCTCTTTTCGTTGTTTATGATGAGTGAAACGACTAAAAGTATCATTATGAGTCATAGGGTTCTTTCTCAAATCGTCGAAAATTCAGAATCACGATTCGTGAAGCTGTACTTGCTCGACATCAATGGTCATCCTGTACTTCCAGCACTAGAACAGCATGAAAGATATGATTTGATAGACATGTATGGGGAAGAGCTGGAAAGAATTCGTGGGAAACTTTATAGGAGACTGGTTAGTCTTATGGGCGACCAAGGTGCTCAGCAGCAGTGCCAAGCATCCTACGATAAGGTCGCAGAGCTTGAGACGTGGAAACTAAAAGATCGTATCAAGTCGGAATCTGTGCCGAGTGATACCCATGAAGTTGCGGAAACAATGTTTTTCGCAGAAGCCCAAACCTAACGACCTGTCACTTGATTAAGAACGTCTTGTGCAGATGGGTAATTTCCGCACTGCTACAAGGGTGCGGATTTTTATTAATGACGTAGGTCAACCACCAGGCACACCTCTTAGAAGCTCAAAAAGAATCCAAATACTTTGGAGCTTGCTACGAGGGTCTTTTATTGTACAAGCGATATGAGGTATGGTAGTTTATTGAAAGACAAGCACGGTCGTGTTTGCCAGTTCTACGTACAAGGAGAAACATCATGGATTTTAGTGCTTTTATTAAGAACAGGGACCTGCATGATATGCTGGCAGACAGCCTTGCTGCTATCTTTGTTGTATGCTTCTACACCCTTTGCTTTACCGATTACATAAAGCAAGATGGGGTTGCTACAGCTCACACTTGGGGTGAGCTGAATGCATTGTTCTGGGGTATTCTGATCCTCATTACATCTTCCCTTGCCGCATTCTTCTATGTCCGTCATCGCATGGACAAGATTACTGACCAATGGAGGATGCGGGATGAGATACTGATCCTTTTAGCGAAAGATAATGAGCCGCTCCCTTCATACCTCTTTAGTCTCGAGAGAGACGGTTATCCGGTCTTTGAGATGGTCAAACGCTATGGGAAGTTGGGGCTTCTCCAGAAATATGAGGACTATCTCAAGTCTCAGCATGTTCTCTATCACAATGCTGTGTATGGGAAACCTTATACGCACCACAATATAACTGCGGAAGAGCAGAAAAACTGGGATATCCTCGGGGAAATCCTGGCGTTGCCGACATGGAAGTCAATCGCTCTCAAGGAGGAGATGAATGAAGGTCTGCGAATGCCAGCCACGATCCGCACCGAGGACACGAATGCTGGTCGCGCTATATCGGTCGGTTGAGGAGACTATCTTGTCATTATAAGGCCATGGTTCCGGAAGGAACCATGGCATTTTTGTATTTGACTAAAAACTAATGGCTAGTGGCTAATTACTATAATCTGTGGTAGTATTACGAAACTCTCTGTAATCCGTCTTTCTCCGCAAGTTTTAACCAGAAAGTTAAGATTTACGTAAAAACGACGCGATATTCAGAGGGCAATAGACAGGCATTAGCCATTAGCCATTAGCCATTAGCCAATACGGATTTCGTATTTCCTAACTTCCTAACGACCAACGCCCTAACGCCCGCCTAACTATTAACCCACGTCGCCTTTGCAAAGCTCATGGCTCTGCGGGTCACGTTAATAACTAATTCAGGAATGGCAAAAACATCAACCGTTGCACGAAGCAACAAGAAGCCAAAGTTCTCGTCACGAATAGTAAACCGCTGCTTCAAGTGTGGTCGAAAGCGCGGATTCATGCGAGATTTCGGCCTATGTAGGACATGCTTCCGTGAGCTTGCTAACGAAGGTATGATTCCAGGTATTAAGAAAGCTTCTTGGTAAAACAATTCTATGGATCAAATAGCAAACATGCTCATCGCGATTAAAAACGGCGGCCTCGTCAAAAAGGCAACCGTCACTGTTCCTTCATCTAAGATGAAGGTTGCGATTCTCGAGCTTCTAAAAACAGAAGGATATGTGAAGACATACAATGTACAGGGCGATATCAAGAAGACTGTAGAGATTGTCATCGCATATCAAAAAGACATGCCCCGTATCCAAGGAGTGGCACGTGTTTCAAAACAGTCAAAGCGTGTCTATGCTGGTGTGAAGGACATTAGACCTTTCAAGTATGGTCATGGAATGACAGTGCTTTCAACCCCAAAGGGTATTCTCTCTGACAAGCAGGCACGTCACGAGATGGTCGGTGGGGAATCATTATTCACAATCTGGTAAAAAACGTATGAGCAGAATAGGAAAACAACAACTACAAATTCCAGCAGGTGTCGAAGTAACATTCGATGCCCATGCTGTACGTGTTAAGGGCCCACAAGGTGAACTTGTGCGTGCTCTTCGTGATGAGATCACTTGGAAATCCGAAGGTGGCATCATCACGTCAGTTCCAAGGCGTAACGACAAGTTTTCACGATCACTCTGGGGAACGTATATGTCTCATGTGAAGAACATGACCATAGGTGTCGTCACTCCATTTAGTAAGAGGCTTCTTGTGGAAGGTGTGGGATTCAAGTGGGAAGTGAAAGGCACAGACCTTTACTTGAACATTGGATTTTCTCATCAGGTAATCAAGGCAATTCCTAAAGGCGTCACAGTCGTAGCGGAAAAGAGCGCGCTTACCATCACAAGTATCGATAAAGAGGCAGTCGGACTCTTTGCTAACCAAATCCGCTCACTGAA
>JAYVXX010000110.1:0-4795 GCA_043784805.1 Minisyncoccota bacterium
CTCCTCACCATAGTCATAGAGGATTTCCTCCCCTGCTTTGATGTTCTTGGTTGCCTTGATGATGACACGTTTCTTGGTGACATCGCTCTCGGCATTTCCTGCTTCTTCACAGGCATGATTGCAGTATCTCGCAATGTTCCACCTGACGGAGCCATCAATTGTCCGGTTCTTGTTGATTTCAAAAAGATATTGGTTTGTTGCAATATTTTCCGCTTCTTCTTTATTCAGAATGTTACCAATGTACTCAATAATCATCTCCCCTTTCTTGATATCCTCCCCAGCGAAGAGCCCTAGGCCTGCCATACCGCGCTTTACTTTTACGTGCTTAAAGTGATGATCGGGCAACTTTACCTCTACCTTTTTCCCACCTATTGTCATAAAAATTTTGCTTGCTGCATGTTTCTTAATTGATGCACTCACTAACTTAGTCATTTTTTTCATTGCTTCTGGATTCACCTTTCCACCTTTTTTCAAAATTAGGGATTGCTTTTTCTTCATAGTGTTAAAAGCATACTATACTATGGTAGTAAAAACAAAAAAATATTCTGGATGATTTGAAATTCTAAACAGGATATCAATATAAAAGGCTCCTACAAGGAGCCTTAATTATGTCATTACTATTAGTCAGCTATCTCATGCTAATAATATTAAAATAGCTGAATGGAAAATATGGCTCGCCTTGTAGTTGTGGAGCGTTAAAGGAAGCATTTTTTATTCCTTTGAGACAGATCCCTTGTTGGAAGATGCTACGTATAGAATATATCATCCCAAGTACAGGCAGAGATATTGCTTGCAAATTTTTCCCTAAATTCCAGATACTTTCCTCAGGGATCCTTATACATCGAACACTCATTCCAACTCTTGCAGTATTCCAGGTTAAATCTCCTGGACGCTTTTGATACAGCCGCATAGTCATAGATTTTCCTTTCTTGGTTAAATTATTGAGAATGCCAAGATATATAATACTCTTTATTTTAAAATTTCAAAGAAAGCGTAGTACAAACGCCAGTACATTTGTTAATATGGTAGTATTACAACTATGCAACAAGTCCCAGAAAACCTCACTAAACCATTCAACGCCGAGAGTGTTGAGTCTTCAATCTATAGTATGTGGGAAGAAAGTGGGTATTTTAACCCAGATAATTTACCGGGTCTGCGAAAAGAATCGTACACTATAGTGCTCCCCCCACCGAACGTGACTGGGGTTCTTCATCTTGGACACGCGTACGAGGATTCTCTCCAGGATACGTTTATACGCTTTAATCGTATGAATGGGAAGCGTGCGCTATGGGTCCCGGGAACTGATTCTGCGGCAATTGCAACACAGGCACGTGTGGAGAAGGATATTCAGAAAAAAGAAGGACTGAGTCGTCATGACTTAGGAAGAGAAGAGCTTGTCAAAAGAGTGCATACCTTTGCTCGAGCAAGTGAAGCAACAATCTTGTCTCAAGTGAGAAAGATTGGTGCGTCTCTTGATTGGAGCAGGTATGCCTTCACATTAGATGACAAAAGGAACCTTGCAGTTAACACCGCCTTCAAGCGTATGTATGAGACCGGACTTATCTATCAAGGTCACAGGATTGTCAATTGGGATCCGAAAGGTCAGACCACTATCTCAGATGATGAAGTTGTCTATGTTGAAGAGAAATCAAAGTTCTACTATTTCAAATATGGACCATTCGTCATCGGAACTGCTCGCCCTGAAACCAAATTTGGCGACAAATATGTCGTGATGCACCCAGACGATGAACGATATAAAGAGTATACACATGGTCAAAAGCTAACGGTTGAATGGATTAACGGTCCAATTGAAGCGACGATCATAAAGGATGAAAGTGCAGACCCAGAGTTCGGAACTGGTGTAATGACCATCACCCCGTGGCACTCGGGAGTGGACTTTGAACTTGCACAGAAGTACAAGCTCGACTATGAGCAAATTATTGACAAGTATGGGAAGCTGCTTCCGGTAGCTGGGGAAGATTTCAAAGGACTGAAGATCAAGGAAGCACGCGAGAAGATCGTTGAAAAACTACAATCTAAAGGCTTGGTGGAAAAGATTGAGGACTATACCCACAACATATCAACTGCTGAGAGGACAGGTGGGACTATCGAGCCTCAAATTATGAAGCAATGGTTTGTGGCAGTGGACAAACCTTTCACAATCGAAAAATCACAAATCGAAGGTATTCCTTCAGGATCACATATAACACTTAAAGAAATGATGAAAACAGCTGTAGAGAGTGGTGCTGTTTCTATGCCACAGGAAAATTTCAGGAAGACATACATTAATTGGATTAACAACTTACATGACTGGTGCATTTCACGACAAATATGGTTCGGGCATAGAATTCCAGTGTGGTATCGAACACAGACAACAGATAACAGACTACAGACAACAGACAACCCAGAAATATACGTTGGGGTTACTACTCCTGAAGGAGAGGGATGGGTGCAGGACGAGGACGTACTTGATACATGGTTCTCGTCAGCGCTTTGGACATTCTCAACGCTTGGTTGGCCAGAAGAGTCTGAGGACTTGAAGCAGTTCCATCCGACTTCATTCATGTCCCCTGCTGGAGAGATTCTTTCTCTCTGGGTCTCGAGAATGATTCTTATGAGTGGATTCCATCTTGGACAGATACCATTTAAGACTGTCATGTTCCATGGTGTGGTACGAGATGCACAGGGAAGAAAGTTTAGTAAGTCACTTGATAACGGCATCGATCCATTGGATATGATCAAGAAGTATGGGACCGACGCACTTCGTATGGGTCTCATCTCAGGAACTGCAATTGGCAATGACATTAAATTTAGTGAGGATAAGTTGAAAGCCTACAAGATGTTTGCCAACAAGATATGGAATGCGACCCGATTCGTTCTTGAGAAGACATATGACTTTGAAACGAGTCAGGCAACGTCATTCAACGAGGAAGACAAAGCTACCTATGATGCCTGGCGAGAGAAGCACAAAGACATTACGAGTGACCTACAGAACCACCGTCTCCACCTTGCATCAGAAAAGATATATGACTACTTCTGGAAAGTCTTTTGCGATGAAATCATTGAGACAAGGAAGTTACGAATTCAAGAAAATAATGGCAAGGAAAGCGCTCAACTGCTTCTCATCACTCTTTTGCGCGAACAAATTATCACCCTTCATCCTTTCATGCCTTTCATCACAGAAGAAATATGGAAATATATCAAGCGTGAGGATGATAACCTGCTACTCGTGACACATTGGTAACAATACTAGACGTTAGATTTTAGACATTAGATGTTAGAAAATCGCAGATAGAAAATACAGAGAGTTGCCTTCGGCAACTCTCTGTATTTTCTAATATCTAACCTCTAAATTCTAACAATCTCACCATCTGTGGATAGTAATCCCCCTATGTTGACTACTATGGATGTATACTGTGTTCATACACATCTAAAGAGTTGCTTATTATTTATTATGCTTAAAGAAAAAAAATCCTTTTTCGAGCGCCTTGCTGGCTCGATTAGCGTTGAAGACGAAGACGACGTAGTAGACTTCACTCCAGAACAGGAAAACGAACTCGAGGAGGAAGTGCCTATTAAGCATGTAGGTATGAAGCAGTCCGTTGCTACCACTTCTCCAGTCTCTCGAACGAAGGTGACTCATGTTGTCGAAGAAGATGACATGGAGGAAGAACCAGACATGGAAGAAGGAGAGCTCTCAGTGGATGTCTACCAGACAGCAACCGAAATCATCATCGAAGCTATGGTCGCAGGAGTGAAGCCGGAAGATCTCCACCTCTCAATCACTCGTGACATGGTCACCATCAAAGGACGCCGTGATGGCAACACCCAAGTGACACATGACGACTATTTCTACAAGGAACTCTACTGGGGAACGTTTACTCGTACAATCCTTCTCCCACATGAAGTTGAGATTGAAGAGGCGGAAGCCGTCGAGAAACATGGACTCCTTATCATTCGATTACCAAAGGTAGATAAGGCACGACAGACGAAGCTTAAGGTGAAGAGTATCTAAATGACAAAGTAAAATCGCCACAATGTGGCGATTTTACTTTACCTATGTTTATCCACTAGACCCTATGGAGTTGTCGTAGTTGACTGGATAAATATTGCAGTCGATGTGCCTGAGTATGTGGAGTAACCCAGAGCATTGTATGCTCTCACGCGGTAAACATAGAGCGCTGGTGGGAGATTGTCATCTGAGAGGAATGCAGTGGTTGAAGTTGCAAACTGTACCCAGATCGTTCCATCGTGACTTCGTTCAAGTAAGAAGCCCAGTTCGTCCGATGAGTTATCTAACCAAGACAGACCAATACTGTTTGAGTTATAGAGGCCAGCTGTGAGATTAGATGGAGCTACCGGAGGCACAACTGAGACCGGAAGTGACGGTATTGAGTATGCTGAGTATCCAAGAGCATTGTAGGCACGCACTCGGTAGTAATATGTTCCTACAGTAAGACCACTATCTGAGAAGAGATTCGAATTAGCAGTTGTGGTAGCAAACTGTACCCAAGTACTTGTACCATTTGCGCTTCTTTCAAGGAGGAATCCTAGTTCATCTGAAGAATTATCAGTCCATGTGATTCCGACACTGCTGGAGTTGTAGACACCTGCCGTGATAGCAGAAGGAGCAACCGGAGGAACAACTGATACCGGAAGTGATGGTAGTGAGTATGCTGAGTACCCAAGAGCATTGTAAGCACGGACGCGATAGTAATACGTTCCTACTGTGAGATTATTGTCTGAGAAGAGATTCTAATTAGCCGTGGTAGTGGCAAATTGTACCCAAGTACTT